>JAGLCH010000350.1 GCA_023146355.1 Bacteriovoracaceae bacterium
CTTTCGAGTACTTTGATTCTTTATAGTTTTTTACAATAATTCCGTAAATAATCTCAGCACCATCTGCTTCAAATACTCTTTTTTCAGATGGGCGAAGAGAGTCGAGTGGAATTGCATTCAAGTAGCTGAGTGCCTTATCAAATTCTTTGTCTGCAAGAAAACTTCTAAGGCGAACTAACCAAAGCAGTTTCTTTATATTACGGTCAATTTTATAATTCTCGCCATATGTGTTTTTAAGAAATATTCGTCTTTCAAGATCATCATCATTTGTATTTATCTTTCGAATTGTTCTAAGAGCAACATATCGAATTTTTGCTTCATAGTTAAACTTTGCCATTGAAGATCTATTAATTGCACTTTCATAGAGACTAATAGTCTTTTTAATATCTTTCCCAAGAAGTTCATAAGCAATAGCAAGTCGTACTCTCGACTGATCGGCCTTTGAGCTATGTGAATAATCAGAAAGATATTGGTCAAACATGTGAACAGATTTCTTAAAATTTCCATTTCTAAAGTATGCTTCAGCGGTATTGAAAAGGATCGCCTCATGGATTGGCTTAGCAAGAGATTTTCTGTGACGCTCAAATAGTCTGATAACCTCACTTACTTTTCCAAGTTTTAGATAAGTAAAACCTTCATAAGCTAGACGAAGCTGCTTTGGAAGCATCTTTATAATTGTCTTGTCGTCTAAAAGCTTCTTGAGAACATCGACTTGTCCAAGCTTAGCAAGAGAATGAAGCATAACCTCTGCGGCATACTCGGCCTCTTCAATATCAAACTCTTCTTTACTTAAAACGTAGAATTTCTTCGCCATATTGAGCGTTTTAACATTCTCATTGTTTTGAGAAAGAAAAGTGATTATATATTTGTAGATGCCCTTTTTAAGATCATATACTGTTGTTCTCTCTGCAATATTCGACAACATATTAAGGGCCATTTTCTGTGGTCCAATTTTACCCAGAGCAAAGTTATTTTTTAAAATTGCATTTGCTCTTAGGTAGTCATTAATATCAGCAAACTTCTCATCCCCAAATTTCTTTTCAAAAAGCTTGATCGACTTATACATAAGCCCCCATTTCTTCTTTCTAAAAAGATTAATGCTTAGTTGTAGATGTGCTTCTTGTTCGTTTTTTTCATAGTCACGATTTTTTATGGGGTAAAAATATTCTGGTGTCTTTCGGTTAATATTTATTGTCTTTTTTAGAACTGGAGATTGAGCTTTGTAGTCCCATAGAAAAGACGAGCCGTATCTAAAGTCACGGTATTTTTTTCCGTTTTTTATTCTCATCTCATCCAAACGAGTGAGTTTCTTAAAACTTACTGCTTTTATTTTCTTCGCAATTCTCTTTTTTTTCTTTACTACAGTAGTAACTTTCTTTGGTGCAATTGTTTTGGGTTTAATTGCAGCTGCTTTTGTTTTTACTGCATCTTGATCAATCCAAAAATCGAGAACATGCTTTTTTTCTGAGTCACGATAAAAAGAGAAGAGTTCAACTTCTTCATTAGTAAGTTTAACAGCGATTGACCCAACCATCCCAGCTTCAACATTGATGTTATTAACAACTACTCTATTAAGGTATCTATTACCGGCCTTAACAAGCTCTACATCTTTCTTTAGTTGATCAAAGATGTTCATATTTAAGGTTTTTATAATTACGCTAGTTCCTTTTTTGCTAACAAAAACGTCTTTTTTGTCTGCAAAAATATTCCAGCGGAGGTGGGTTTTAAATTTAACTTGGTTTAAAATTTGAGCACTGAAAGCTTGGCCAGAAAAGGCCACCATTGCAATCGTAAATGTCAAAATTTTGATTAAGTTCTTCATTTGGTTGAAACTTCCTGTTTCTTTTCCAGATTAATAGCACCTATTCCTGTGTGCCTGTTAATATTTTACCTGTTTTTGAATGGAATGGAAGGAAAATTTTGCTCATGGGCGAAATATTCCTAGTAGTTATTTTGACATAGGAAATTTTTTTCCTAATTCAAAGTAGTTGGCCAAAAATCGAGCAATAAAAAAAAATGGTACCAAGAGGCACCATTTTAAAATATCATAAATGTCGTTTAGAACCTGAGTTAAACAGTTTCCCTTTCAAAAATTAAATTTTTCTTTTTCATTTTTTCGATCAGGGTTGTTCGATTAATTGCAAGAAGCTTTGAGGCACGATTTTTATTTCCTTCTGTTTTCTTCAGTGCTTGTTTGATCAGTGCATCCTCAATTTCAGAAAGGATTTGTTTGAGGTCAAGCCCCTCCTCTGGCAATTCAATTAAGTCACTCATTCCATATGCTGGACCATTAATACCAAAATGCTTTTGGATAACCTCCGGAAGGTCACTTGGATGAACAACTGTTCCGCCTTTTAAAATTACAAGTCGCTCAATTACATTTTCAAGCTGACGAACATTTCCAGGCCAGTCATAACTGATCATTATTTCAATTGATTCATCAGAGAACTCAATTTGATTTCTGCCATCTGCACTAACATAGCGAGAAAGGAAGTGAGAAATGAGCAATGGAATATCTTCTCTTCGCTCACAAAGAGCGGGAATTCGAACGGGAATTACATTTAAGCGATAATACAAATCTTCTCTAAAACCGCCATTTTTTACTTCTTCTTCAAGATTACGATGTGTCGCTGTAACAACTCGTACATTTACTTTTCTGGCATCTGTACTTCCTACGGGTTCTATCTCACGCGTTTGCAAGACTCGAAGGAGTTTCACCTGAAGAAGTAGTGGCATATCGCCGATTTCATCAAGGAACATAGTTCCATAATTGGCGCGTTCAAACTTGCCTTTCTTATCTGAGATAGCACCAGTAAAGGCACCTTTCTGGTGACCAAACAGCTCACTTTCTAATAAATCGCTAGGGATTGCTCCACAGTTAACAGCTACTTTTTTTTGATGAGCACGTGGAGATAGATTGTGAATCGCACTTGCCACAAGTTCTTTACCTGTACCAGATGGACCTGAGATCAAAACAGTTGAGTCTGATTTTGCAACTTTTTTAATTGTTTCAAAAACATTCTTCATTTTCTTTGAGCGACCAACCATTCCTTCAAACATATCATTTTCTGTAGGCAATTCCAGTTTGAACTTTGGAGAAAACTTCTGCCCACCATCACGCACTTCTGCACTTTTAAGGAGAAGCTCCTTACGTATACCAAGTTTTTTCTCCATCGCTTCTACGGCCAGATTCACCAAAACATCTGGCTCAAAAGGCTTAGTAAGGTAATGATATACACCTTTTTTTGTAGCAGTAATTGCCGTTTCAATAGATGCAAAGCCAGTCATAACAATACTAGCAAAGTTGAGTTTTCGCTCAGTTAACATATCAATGAGGAATAGCCCATCGGCCTCACTCTCCTCAAAACTAATATCAGAAATCAAACAAAATGGACGATCACCCCAATCACCTAGAAACTCGAGGCAACTATTAGGTCCTGAGAAATAGTGCACTTGAACAGACAATTTTTTTTCCAGATAACGCTTAATAGTGCGTCCAAACATGCGATCATCTTCAACGAGAAGAATGTCGGGTAACTGAGCTGATATGGGGGGGGCAACTGGCCCGTCTTTAAAAGAGTCGTGTAAGAAGCGGAAATCTTCCACATATGCCTCGTGTGCTGGGGGAGTACACACTACAAAGATAACTCTCTGCAGTGTTTAAATTCTATATTATTTTGGGGAGTAGTGTCAAATTCCAGACACCCTTAACATGCAGTGTAGGTTATTGATTTTACTTAATATGATAGATTTTTACGCTCAGCTTCAATTTCTTTATTAATAAATTTAGTACCACTTTGAGTTGCCTCAACAACTCTGTCTGGCCCACCGGCCCAAACGTAGTACACCAAAAATAAAAAGCTAATCACTACGACAGTGAAGAAAATTTTTGCGATACCTCTAATTGATTTTAGCCAATAAACATAACCAAACTCTCCACAAATCATTATTAGCGGAATAGACCAAAAAGGAGTGTACTTAAGAATAAAATGAAAAATATCCATGGGATAAGTATAACGAAATATGAATAAAATGCACGGTGAAAATAATAAGGGCCCCAGATGGGACCCTCCATTTTTATTTTACATCATAGATTTTAGCTTATCGACAAAATCGAGGTTCTCCCAAGTGAAAGCATCTCCCGTTCTACCAAAGTGACCGTACGCTGCAGTTTGCGCGTATATTGGACGTAGAAGATCAAGCCTTGTGATAATACTTTTTGGCTTCATGTCAAAAAGCTCTCTCACTGCAACATTAATCTTATCAACCGGATACTTCTCAGTTCCAAATGTATTTACAAAAAGTGATACTGGCTCAGCAACACCTATAGCATAACCAACTTGAACCAAGCATCTGTCAGCAAGGCCTGCTGCAACGACATTTTTAGCGATGTGGCGACAAGCATAAGTTGCAGAGCGATCCACCTTAGATGGATCCTTTCCAGAAAATGCACCACCACCATGAGCTCCGTGACCACCGTAGGTATCGACAATAATTTTTCGTCCTGTAAGACCAGCATCTCCCATAGGTCCACCAATTACAAAGCGTCCAGTTGGATTGATATAAATTTTAGTCTTATCATCAATAAGATCACCACCAATGACTTTCTTAACAACTTCTTCTCTAAGCCCCTCTTCAACTTGGGACAGAGTCATTTCTTCTGCGTGCTGAGTTGAAAGAACAATTGCCTCAACTCGTGAAACCACGCCGTCTTTATATTCTACAGAAACTTGTGATTTTCCATCAGCTCTAAGAAGTGGAAGTATTCCGTTCTTGCGAGCTTGTGCCATTCCATAAGTTAACTTATGAGAAAGGTCTATCGAAAGTGGCATAAATTCTTTTGTTTCATTAACAGCGTAACCAAACATAATTCCCTGGTCCCCTGCACCTTGCTCGACAAAAGTTCCAGTTCCCTCATCAACTCCTTGAGCGATATCAAGAGACTGCTCGTGGATGCAATTCATAACGCCACAGGTGTGAGCATCAAAGCCTTTATCTGAATGGTCATAACCAATCTCAATAATTCGGTCACGAACAATTTTTTGAACATCAACGTATGAATTTGTTCTTACCTCGCCGCCAACAACACAAAGACCTGTCGTAATAAATGTCTCACACGCAACACGTGAGTTAGGGTCATTAGCAAGCATAGCATCTAGGATCGAGTCAGAAATTTGGTCTGCCATCTTGTCTGGGTGACCCTCTGTAACTGATTCTGATGTAAAAATATAATCTTTCATTGATTACCTCCATGGATAAGTGAATGTATTTAAACTAAACAAAGCTAGTGTAAATAAATAATACACTAGTAACGGCTTCCAATATAATCCACTTCGTTTGACAGTGCAAACAATAAAATTCTAAGAATTAACAAATTTTACAAATTTATTCTTTTAAGATGAAATACGTGAACTTGTGAGGACTGCGGTGGCCATAAACCCTAGACTTATCTCGGGTAAGGACATAGTTTTTATTCCCCATTTTTACGACCTCAAAGAGTTTCTTTTCTGCATTGTAAAAGTGATATAGATACTTAAAAGAGCCCTTATTATAGAGCTTAACTACCTTGGACTTATGCGGGATTAAATCTGCTGGCCTCTCCTCAACAGCTCGATAATTTTTCCAAACTGATGCCATATTAATTCTTCCTGTCATTGACTCTCGAGAGAAGTAGCGAAGAGCATCAAAAGAATAATTGCGGTCGAGGAGCATATTAAGGGAGATTCTAACATTTTTTTTTCTTAAATTTCGCCCTCGGCGACTCATATCGGGACAATAGATTCTCAAATTCCCAGGAATGTAAAAATAGGTAAAAGAAAATTCTCCCTCTTTAAAGAGAACGTTCAGCCAAGTGTAATCCTCAAGGTTACTCACAAGTTTATTAGGAAGGTAGTAAAAGAGTGAGTCTCTTAAATCAAGCTGAGAGAAGAGAGGAATATTGTGGCGGTTGATTACTATTTTAGCAACATCTCTTCGCTCATGGTAATACGGATCGCTCATCCCAACTTCATTGTATAAAATTGTCTCAAGAGAAAAGAGAGCTTGCATAAGTTCACTCTGTTCACTCCAAAAAAGATAAGTGTCCCGCTGCTTCTCCAGTGAGTATTTTTTTAAAGTAAAAGTCGCCTTTGCTTTTTTCTTTAAAATAGCTCCTGCTACTGTCTCCTCTTTTCCATCCACAATAACTTTATCAAAAAGGTGAGTATAAAAAGAAAGTGTCTTTTTGGTGCGATTTCTCCATTGGCGAAGACGACGAACTAAATGCCACTTACCCTTACCCGTTTGATGCAATACAGAGCGAAGTACATACTCTAAGTCATAGCGAATATTTTCGGATAAAAACCTCAGATTTTTCTGAAGCTCAATATGAATAGTGTCGATTGTACTGCGAAGATACATATCACTTTTTTTTCCGTTTTTATCCTGAGCACCATCTTCCTTCATTCGACGAGTCATATAAATTAGATTCGCTCGCTTTCGCTCTGAAATAAGTTTGCTTCCTTTCAGCCCATCATATCCAATACGTGCCTTTAAGTGATCAACAGGAAAGTCGAAACTTAAAAGATAGGAAATATTGTCAGTTAACTTACGGTAGTTAACTCTAAGGGACTTCATTTCTTGCTGTGATAGCTTTCTCCACTTCTCTCTACTCGTCTCTTTTACTGCAAGGTTATGATTTCGTTTGTAGCGAAGAAGCTTAGTGAGCTGCTTATTAATTAAGCGGACAATCATTCGCTCTCTAGTAAAATTCTTCTTCTTTTTTAGCTCTACAATCTGCTCGATAATCCACTGTTTTTTTCTCTCGATTTTTGGCAACGCACTATTCATTGTTTCATGATCTAGAGTAAGGTCCCCCACTACTGGTATATAGTACTGTGATTTGCGGAAGGCCTTATAAAGTTTATTAAAATGGGGCTCGACTCTCCCCTTACATAGCTGTCGACTAAATGTTTTATGAAGGCGAAGGTAATCATTAACCACTGCCTTTTTTGACTTCTTAATTTCAATTGATGAATTGGAGTTCTTTCCAAAGCTCATACTAGGAGCAATTAAAAGACAGATTATAAATAAGAATGTCTTTACACTATTTAAGTTCATTTACAAATACTGATGACCAAAGGCCAAGACAAGTTCCATTACTTAAAATCAGTAAGAGCTTATTATCATCTATATTTCTATCGATCGAAGACAGCAGTTCTGGTAGTTCCGAAATAACTTCCCCTCCAACTTCCTTTTCTTTCAGGTGCGCCACAATGCTGTCGCAATCAAGATTATTATAATCTTTTAGTGTCGTATCCCTCATTGGTCTTGCCATGATAACGTAGTCTGCCTTCTCAAGAGAAATTGCAAACTCCTCCTGAAAGATAGAGCTTCGTGCAGTGGCCGAATTAGGCTCCATCACGACAATGACTTCTTTCCCAGGGTACTTTACTTTAATTGTATCAATCGTTAATGAAACTGCACGGGGATGATGTGCAAAGTCATCAATAACTAGTGCACCATTATAAACCCCACGCTCCTCTTGACGCCTTTTAACCATCGAGAGCCCCTTAATGCTCTCACGAATTCTGCCGAGTCCAATTCCATCTCTAAAGGCGAGGATTATCCCCGTAGTGAGATTTAAAATATTATGATGGCCAACGACATTGGAAAAGAACTCTTCTCTTCGGCCATCTATCATCAATGAAAACGTTGTTCCTTCTGGACCCATAGCTAGAACTTCTGGCCCTAGCTTTTCATTACCGTAAGAAAACCATTTTTTATCTGGAAACTCATCAGTCAATTCGACAGTTGCCTGATAGCTTGAGTCATAAATAATTGAATGGGCGATCTCCGGAAGAAGAGCACGGAACTCATCTTTGATGTCCTCAATGGTATCAAAGATATCGCCGTGATCAAATTCAAGAGAAGTGATGATCAAATGATCAATTGAATATCTTCTAAACTTTGATACTTTTTCAAAATATGCGCAGTCATACTCATCAGATTCAATAAAGAAGTAACTTCCATCTCCCAGACGAGCAGATTTTTCTCCCTCAATAACTCCACCAACAAAGTGGCCTGGATTCATCCCAAGCTTATCAAACATTTGAGAGAGTAGATAAGTAGTAGTTGTCTTTCCATGCGTACCGGAAATACCAACTACATTTTGTTTTCGTAAAACGAAGGCCCCAAGTGCTGATGGAAAAGAAGTGAGTTTTGGCCCAAGAGCTTCAAGTTTTCGGGCCTCTTCTGATGCCTTTGCAACAACATTCCCCACAACAATAAGATCAAATGACTTCATATACTCAAAATCCATCTGATCAAAGCTGTGACACGGAATTCCTGTGGTATCAAGATAATCACTCATGGGTGGAGCAAATGTTGAATCCCCGCCCTCTACTTCATGACCAGCTTCTTTCAAAAGACACGCCGCCGCCCCCATTCCGGTACCACAGATACGGTAAAAGAAAATACGCTTAATAGATTGAGCATTAGACACAAGATCATTAAGCGTCCAAACATTTGAGAGATCCATGTAACTTCCTTGTTATTTGATCTACTAGATTCTATCAAGGTGTGCCGATTTCGCCTAGCCCAAAATTAAGCCTAACTCGTGAAAACCGGCCCCAAAACATATTACGAAGATATGTAATTATTACACCCTAAAATATAGTTCGCAGCGCCCAGCAATTGGAACAATCACCACATTAATACATGATCAAAAGCATCAAAAAGATGGTGATAGCGTACTAGCAGAGCTAAGGGCGAGATAAGGCACA
>JAGLCH010000351.1 GCA_023146355.1 Bacteriovoracaceae bacterium
TTGATTACGGAATTGCCAGTAGCTCGCTAATGCGTTATTCACCATATTCATATTATGTTGAGAGACTATTTCAAGTGAATGCAAAGAGAGATATCAATAGGGCCAAACGAGTTAATATCGTTCTTCAAGAAACTTATTGGGTTGGAACAACTGCATCTGCCTCTCTTGATACTTCAACTTTTCCTTATCCCACAGTAACAGTTTCATTTGCTCCCGACTCAACAAGTACCGATATCGTTAGTGCCATCAACAGTGGTGATGCTGGCGACTATTTAACTGCAACTGAATTTGTGAATGCAACAGGTATTATAAGTATTCCCTCAACTTTAACTACCGAGGCAGATTTTCTTCTTAGCTCTTTGGAAGTAGGTGAGGATTGGAATGAGTACTCTATCTTATTTGAGGATACTGCTTCCGCAGGGAACGAGGTTGTAACACTTGTGGGGAAGATAATTCAGGTGGAACTAGAGCTTGGAGTCAGTACTGCGCTTCAGGTTGCAACTGCTATCAATACAGATCCAGAAGTTTCCACTCTTGTTTTAGCTACGGCCGGAAATAATACTGACCGATTTGATCCCGGCACAACACTTGCTATAAATTTGGCCAACGGTCTTGATGTTACACCCAATAAACGAAATGACATTGGATTCCGCTGTGTTGCTCCCATTAGGGATGCTCTCTACAGTGCCGACCAAGAGCACACTTATATTTATAAGCAGTGTGAAGTTGATACAGGGCCTAATCTTGAAAGCAAAGTCATTTGTAAATAAGCTATTTTATGCCGGATTAGTCATTATCAAAATAATCAAATATAGGAATGGGCATAGGCCCATCAAGTATCGAGTATTCAGAAATTTCAATTCCATCACTTTCTTCTTTTTTCCCCTCATCTGAGTAATCAGTCACTGTGAAGTCTCTAGTGGCCGACTGAGTAACAGATACCTGATCGAGCTCAAGAGGGTTTGAGCTACTATTTCCTGTCTCGGTGGCAATTTGCTTTTCAGTAGGAGCTTTAAATTCGTAGGCCGAAAGATCTGACATCGACTCTAAAATGTAGTCTAGCTCAGATTGATTCGACTTCGCCCATAGCAGGGAGGAGAGTAGGAGAGATGAAAATAAGATTGGGGTGTACCACTTCATATATAATATGCTAAAACACCGCCTATAACCTGTCTAGAAATAAGGTGCAGAGCATCTTACTTAAATAAAACTAATGGATATTATGGATAAAGATCTTCTCCTCTCATCATATGATTTTAAGCTTCCCAAGGAGCGCAT
>JAGLCH010000352.1 GCA_023146355.1 Bacteriovoracaceae bacterium
GGTCTTTCTGCCATTTTTTCAGAGGCCGCTATTCGATACAAGTTTGTTCCGAGTGCCAAAAGAGGAATCAGAAATCGATTGGTAGTACCACCGTCTCCAGTCTTAAGGTAAATGGGACGATCACTTTTTTCTTCACAGTGAGGAAATGAAGTTGTGATATCTATTGAGTTTTGATGTTGCTCAAATTTGATCCCAATTTGGCCAAAGCAGCGAAGCATGTTGAGAACATCTGTGGATTCAGAAAGATTATTGATGCGAACTGAATCACTTGAAACAGCACCAAGAATCAAAGCTCGGTTAGAGTACGATTTTGAACTAGGAACACAAATATCTTTATTAAATGGTTTAGGCAGAACTGAGATCACAGATTTTGCCATATATTCCCAAACTTAAGTTTGAGATCCTGCACTGAAATTTCCTCAATCACATGGTAAGCAATATTGCGAACAGAGATTAATTCTATCTTATCGCCTGGAAGGCGTTTCTTATCTTTTAACACCAGCTCAAATACTTGATCGGGAGTGAGGCCCTTATCATACAAATCAAGGGGAGTAACTAATTCAAGCTTATCGATCAAAGCAACCAGAGTCTCCTCCATTTCTTTTTGATCAAAGAGCCGAAGAATTAAATGAATCCCTAATACTACAGCAATACCATGGGGTAGCTTTTGCAGGACTTCAAAACTGTGCCCAAAAGTGTGCCCTAGGTTTAGAATCTTGCGCGCCCCCATCTCTCTAATGTCGTGTTCAACAATTTTCAATTTAAAATCAGCACAAGTTCGAATAAGATCTTTCAGCGAACGATTACCCATCACTGCATTATAGGTTGCTCTATCAAGAAGACAGTACTTTAAGATCTCACCTCGGCCACTTTGAATTTCAGATAAGCTAAGAGTAGATAAAAATTCTAAGCATGTGAAAATATTTTCAGGTGGATAGAAATCACCAATTAAGTTTTTACCTTTCTTCGAGTTGATCCCAACTTTCCCACCGATAGCAGCATCTACCATTCCAAGAAGAGTAGTAGGAATAACGCTCCAAGATATTCCTCGAAGTAACATTGATGCAACTAATCCTGCAAAATCAGAGACAGTGCCTCCACCAATTGCAATAAGATGCGATTTGCGGTGAACACCTTTTTCTAAAAAGAATTCTAAACACTTCTGAAGCTCAGAAAAAGTTTTGAGGTCTTCACCACCAGTTACGCGATAAAAGATCACATCTTTATCAACTAAATCCAAATGAAGTTTATCAGAATGAAGTTCCAAAACTTTTTCATCTATTACGACAAGTAAAGTGTCAGACTCAATCCGCTCTATTGCTTCTTTAAATTCAAAACTTTCAATATACTGAATGGGCCCTTTCATAATTTAGTCTCCAACTGGTAGGCATTCTGTCTAAGAAAATGATCCACGATAACAAGTTTCACCATTGACTCCACTACAGGTATTACTCGAGGTAGTATACAAGGATCATGCCTTCCCTCTTTTGCCTTATCGCCAACGGTTGAAACAGGTTTAAATCCAAGTTCCAAAGAGATATTATCACCGTTACTGATTCCCCCCTCAATACCTCCAAAATGGCCTGAGTCTTCCGAGATTTCTTTGCCACTTTTGGAAAAGAAACCTTCACCTGCCCCATAGGAAAAAGAAACACATCCACCAATTGATAGTAATGCTTTGGCGAGGTCCGCCTTTAATTTATCAAATGCAGGCTCCCCGAGACCGACAGGTGTGCCATCAAGAGATAATGAAATTTTACCTCCCACAGAGTCACCATCATTTTTTAGAGTTTCAAGATAGTTTTCACATATTACCTGATCCGCAAGGTCAGATTTAGAAAGTTTACCCATCTGAGAAATCGAAGCAATCACTTTTAATTGAGGAAGGACTAAGGAGGCGAAGTACCCTCCAATAACTCGAGCTATCGTTTCTCGTCCACTACTTCGCCCGCCCCCTCTATGGTCACGAATTCCGTATTTGAGCTCAGTAGTACGATCGGCATGCCCAGGCCTATGTTCAACTTTTAGTTTTTTATAATCTGCGCTCTGCTGTCCGTTATTTCTGACAATAACACATATTGGAGTCCCTAAAGTTTTGCCCTCAAAGATCCCAGAGAGTACTTCTGGTGTATCTGACTCCTTTCTAGAAGTCGTTCCTTTTTGTTGTCCTGGAGCACGCCTTTTTAACTCACGACTCAGGTCTTCAAAGGAGAATTTTAGCCCTGCAGGAACTCCATCTACAATGGCCCCAATGGCCTCACCGTGAGACTCTCCAAAGCTTGTAATTGAAAACAACTTACCAAAACTATTACCACGCATATATTCCCTTTTGTCAGGTTTCCCCCCAGGTGCCAGTAGACTTGGGCACAAGTCTACTGGCACCTAGGGGGTTTTTACAGTATCATTATGACATAGAAACAAGTTTGAAATCAAAGGTGAACCATGGACTTAAATACATTTAGAAAATTTACTCTCATTGATGTCCTAGACCAAAAGATTCACAGACACCAGTCCACCATTGAGTCGGAGCAGGCGCGCATAGTCACTGTAGAAAATCAGCGCGAGATACGAATACAACAGCGAGATCATGCTACAGATGCCTTAAAAACTACCAAAGAGCTGCTAAGTGGCGAAGAGAGCGAACTCTTTAATATTGACCAAAATCTTGAAAAATCTCGTATTAATCTCACCACGGCCATAAAGCAACAGCAACTAGATGCAATTGAGAAAGAAATCGAGTCCCTTGGGCCAAAAAAAGAAGACCACGAAATCATCATACTTGAACTCATGGAAAAAATTGAATCTCTAGAGGATGGAATAAAA
>JAGLCH010000353.1 GCA_023146355.1 Bacteriovoracaceae bacterium
GCCCCTTCAAGGAGGGGTATTTTTTTCCCACAAGAGCGCTTCGGCCCCTGCCTTTCGCGGCATACTGTTCATTCTGAGCATATCACCTGGACCTTGTGAATCCACAAGCCTCGCAGTAATATCAACTCATGAAAAATCTAATCTTATTCACCCTACTTCTAACACTATCTTCCTGCGGAAAAGTCAATCAGATCGCCCCATACGAATACGAAGAGGAGATCTCGAACTACTCTAGCGTCCACAAGAATGTGCGCAATCTACCTCAGCACCTCACCTTCAACGCCTTGAATAATCCAAGTGATGAAAATGTCGAGGATTTAGTCGAAGGTCTGACAGAAGATATTAGCGGTACAGAGGATAAGGTAAAGGCCATTCACGACTGGATCGCGATCAATATATTTTACGATCTTGATCGCTACGAACCAGCTGGAGACCTCTATCGCCCCTACTTTTACTTAGAGGTATTACGCTCTCGCCTCACCATGTGTGGTGGTTACACTGACCTCTTTTTTGTGATGGCAAAGATGGCGGGAATCAGAGTTTCATCGGTTACTGGAGCAGCTGCCAATGCTCATATTTGGAATGCCGTTTGGGACGGAGCCGAGTGGAAACACGTAGATGCCACCTGGGACGCGGGATCATATGATAATGGTAAAGCGAAATATAGCTACAGCTCAACCTACTTCTTTAAAACCGCTGCCTTTATGAATACCGTTACCGCCCATGCAGATGGTGGCGGCTATACCTACGATGAAACTCAGTCCCCATATTCAGAGTACTAGGAGATGGTCATGATAAAAAAAATTCTTATCCCCCTACTACTCACTTTCTCACTTCACGCAAACGCCATGAACTTTGAACTAAATAGTAGTATTGGTGCCCAAATTAGTTGGCCTATTGCCGGACAGTTTGGAGTAGGAACCGCACTGAACTTTCCCCTAGCATCATTAGTTCTCTTTCCATACCTATCGCTTGATCTTCATGGGGTGGAGTATCTCGACAAGACAGTTTACTTCAAAGAAGTTGGATACGGTGCAGGTGCCAAGATATTTTCCGGTAACCTGATCTACCGCGGAACTTTTGGCAGGATCTATCGAATGTATGAGGAACTAGCAGATGAGAGTTACCGCTTGGGACTGGGATTTGGAACTAGAATTAAGCAATTTGAAGTAACCATAAACTACCACCACTACTATCCTCTAGAGAAAAAGTCAGTAGTTCTGATGACCGGGATGGTGTTCTAATGAAAACACTACTACTTCTACTAACACTTTCGATTTCCACCAAAACCCTTGCAGGATATTACCTCGAGCCATTTATGGGCATTCAATTTTCCAACCAGAGCACCGAGATTAGCAGCGACAAGTCGATCTTAATTGCTGACGAAACCCGCTTTGAAACCATAGGGCCTACAGTTGGAATTCGCACCGGTTACTTCCTCTTCCCCACCATCGCTTTTGGAGCAGACCTTAAATACGCCCGCACCACGGGAGAGGGACAAGGCAAAACTTCCAAGGACACTGAGATAGAAAGGAAACTCTCCGAACTCTCACTCTTCGCCACCGCCACCTACTTCGACGGCCCATTTAAATATTGGCTTGGTGCCGGACTCTATGGCACCTACTCAGACTCAGGAAAATACAATAAAAATGGTGAACAATCTCTCATACAGGGGGTGTCCTATAAGGCCGGAGTTGGCTTTTTCTTCACACTCAACGTAACCATCAACCTCGACCTCGAATTCACCGAAACCAAAACTGATAGCGAAGAGAACGAGGGACTCTATCCCCTTGATGAGGGAACAGTGTCAAATGCACTAATTTCGATTGGGTTTAAGCTATAAGAAGAGGAGTTCATGGCCCCGCCTACTCACAAGTCTCCTGCCACAGGGCCCTAGTGTAGTAGTGTGTAAAAAAAGGCACCAACAATGCTGATGCCCCTATTCTCTTATATAACTGTTTAGTGTTACCAGTTTTGGCAATTAATTTGTCTAATAAACTCTCCCCCATACTCATCTTCTGAAGACAGATAGAGGTCAGGATTGGCATTTGTATATCCCGAAGGAAATCCAGCTAATTCATCACTAAAATCAAATTTGCTGCTAGTCCCATTAAGATAATCCTCCAATCTTTTAGACACCCAAGTTCCACCACTATTGTACCCGACTGACAGGCTGATATAATCAAGAGTCCCATTTTTTACTGACAGGTCAAGGCTTGATAGGTCAAAATCACAGAACTCAGGAACAGTTAGTCCCATTGATGGAATATACTTTGAAGCATTTGTAGAATTAACAATGAGTGGTTTTTTTATATAAATGGTATTATCGTTCCCATCAATATTAACCGTTACCTTCTCGATACGCGCCATTTTCGAGATTTCCTCTATTGTAAGTGAAAGGTGTTGGCGTCTCCAATCATAGTAAGCATGACAACTGTTCAGCTCAGCAATAGTAATTGTTCCATTTGTATCTCCATCACAATAGCTATATGCGACTTGTGTCGTGGTAGGTCCTGTACTAGTCCATACATCCTTTTGGTATGGTAAAGCGCTTGCACTTAATTTATATTCAATAGTAGAGTTTCTGAGAACTGGAACAAGATAGAGTTGCTTCTCACCACCGTCAAAGATATCAGATACGAGCTTAACTGTCGCTCCTTCAGGCACACTGGAAAGAGCGTCATCATGTGTCCAGAGGTTAATAACAGTGCGATAGGTATCTGCTAGAGCTTTTGTAGTTGTATTGTACTCAGTACTATGTTGACTTTGAGTTTCAAAATCTACACGATGAGAGTTGCCATTACCAAAAAGTTTATAGAGGCCATCGGTATCATCAAATTTAAAATGGTCGATTTCAGACCCAGCGTAGACTCCATCAAAGTAAACACCAAAACTTACTACTGCAATCTTTGTTGCGCTGTCATAATTGATAATAGATACGTCAGAGAACTTTAGTTCCCCATCGAATTCTACTTTTCCTCTTGAGGTACAGTCGGTTTTTGATGTTATGTCGTTATCTCCACTAATAATTGGTTCACAAAACATACTCCACATATCTTCCTCACCTGTAAGGCCTGACGACATAAAACCAGGGTGAATATTGGCCATGAATGCAGCGTGAATAGTATCAATATCACAAGGTCCATCATCGTCCTTAACGCTATTACACTGACTAAATCGAGCAAAAATAGGACTAAATCTCTCAAGACTACCTCTAATTGTATCAAGTACTGTTAGGGTTTCTTTTGCAGAAGCTAACTTCGCTATATCGAGGGGGACAACAGCAGCATCTTCTGTTCCATCAACCTTGTCGCTGATAAAGGGAGTTGTCTCCCCCTTCAGTGTTATTTTAATTTCCGCTGTTGCATCTGTATCCACATCGATAACATCAAGGAGTCCATCAATTCCGCTTGAAGTTCCTGCAGCAATACTTCCGTTTAGTAAATCAACAGTGCTATCCACAACACCGCCCCCACCGATAAGACCTGCATCTATAAATTTCTGCTTAAGTTTATTTTTTTCATCTTTTAGCTTCACAGGAGTGTAGTCTGAAGACTTTGTTTCAAAATCATTAAAAAGTGTCTCAATATTTCCTGTCTTAAATACATTTGCGACGATAATATGAGTAAGTGGG
>JAGLCH010000354.1 GCA_023146355.1 Bacteriovoracaceae bacterium
AGGTTCATTGACGCTTCTTTCAAAGTGGTGGACCCGAAAAGATCATGATATTATTATGATATGACAAAAAGCTACTGCCCCCTTCCATGGATTAATCTCGCAACCACCCCTACTGGGGAGGTTACCGTCTGTTGCCGTGCCAATGAGTACGGAACAGCGATGAATAATAGTGGAGAAAAAATTTTCCTTCACAAAGACTCAATTGAATCTGCCATTAACTCTGACCGCTTTAAAGAGATCAGACAAAAAATGCTTGCAGGTAAGTACCCGAAGTCCTGCACAGATTGCTTTTTTCAGGAGAGAAGTGGAGTTGAAAGTGACCGCCAACGCGCACTTGAAAACTTTGATCTTACGGTATCCGATGCTAGTGCAATAACAAGTGAAGAGGGAGAGATCCCTGTAGAGCTTCGCCACATTGAGATAAGAGCTGGAAATACTTGCAACTTGAAGTGTGTCACTTGCAACCCTATCAGCTCATCAAAATGGATCGATGATTACAAAAAGCTAAAAGAGAAATATGAAATACCCTTCGGTCTTGAGCTAGAAGGTTGCAGCAAAGAGATGTTCAGCTGGTCCACAAACAAGCAATTCTGGTATGAATTGATAAATGCATCACCAAAACTAGAGCAGATTTTTATCAATGGCGGAGAGCCCACATTACTGCCAACGTACATAGACTTTCTTAATCAATTGGTAGAACGTGATTATGCTAAGAATATTAAACTGGTCTATAGTTTGAATCTCACTAATCTTCCGGAGGGAGACTATTCTCTCTGGAAGTCCTTTAAAAAAGTACTACTACACCTCAGCATTGATGATATTGGCGAGCGCAATGATTACATCCGTTTTCCTTCTCATTGGAAAGATGTGGAAAAAAACCTCAACGCTCTCACCCAAACGGATACAGAGATTAGAGTAATTCAAACTGTCAGTGCCTTTAATTTTGGAACCCTTCTCCAACTAGAAAAATGGCTCTTAAAAAAATATCCGGAGATCAAATATAGTCATAACCACGTCTACAAACCAGAATTTTTATCGCCTCTAATTCTGCCGCCTAGCTTTAGAAGAGCAATTCTATTAAAGCACAGAGTTTTCTCGAGACGAGACCTGGCGGAAGAACTAGAAGGGCTCTATCTTAATAACAAAGAAATACCTTATGGCAGACTCCTCTTTACTAAGTATATCTGTGGACTCGACAGCATTAGAGAAACTAACTTCGAAAGGACTTTTCCTGCTGTGGCAGCAGCAATAGGAATTCACCCATGAGTAAAAAGGTAAGCAAACACTTTTGTATTGTCCCCTGGACCCATACCTTCTTAAGTCCTCAGTGTGAAAGGCGCCTTTGTTGTGCTAGTCGTGAAGACCACCAATTCGTTAATCAATATCTAGACTCCAATAATTCTGATGATCAATCTAGACAGTTCAACCCTGTTCCTCTTGAGGAATACTGGGACAGTGATTTCATTAAAGACGTTCGTGTCCGTATGCTTAAAGGAGAAGAGATTCCAGAGTGTAAGGTCTGTGAATACAAAGAGCTCTCTCTTAATACCTATCGTGAGTACTTTAATGAAAACCTCTTCCCTCACCTTATCGAAGAGGCAATAGAAAGCACAGATATCGAAGGTCACACCACAATGAGGCCCAGATCTTTTGATTACCGCTTCGATAACACCTGCAATTTCAAATGCCGAATGTGCGGAGAACAGCTATCCTCGTCATGGGAAATAGAAAAAAAAAATTCCGATTTTCACAATCCTAAAGATGACTTCTGGATGGAGGCCAAATACAAAGCAGTTATGAACAAGTTTCAAACTGAAGTTGCATTCCCTGAATTTAAGAAGGCACTTCTCTCTGGAGAAGTGGAAGAAATCTACTGGGTAGGCGGAGAACCTCTGATTTGGGATTATCACTGGGATATCATGAACCTATTGATAAAAAAAGATTTGGCGAAGAATATCTTTGTCCGCTACAACACCAATCTCTCTATTATTGAACGAGATGGAAAAAACCTCTTCCACGATATCCTTCCTCATTTTAAAAACTATATCCTTCAGGCATCTATCGATGCCTTTGGCCCTGTTGGCGAGTATATTCGCACAGGTCTCAAT
>JAGLCH010000355.1 GCA_023146355.1 Bacteriovoracaceae bacterium
GCTTCAAGAGGCATTTTTTTATGAAGCTCCAGGATAACTCATTAGTTGTTAAAGAGAATTCTTAATCCATACAGTTGTCTAAAGTTTATACAATCAAACTCGATATATTTATAAATCTAGAGGAATACTTGTCTTCCTTATTTTCCTAATAAGCTGTTATTTCATCATTGATTGAAAGGTTACTTTTATTGGCTCCAATTTTGCACTTATGTTTCATAAGTGATGTTTGGATATTGAGTACTTGCCATCAAAATTATGACGGTATAAAAAACATCAAAATTGAGCAACAAAGAAATACTTCATTCTTGCTGCAATCACCAATAAGGAAAAGCTATGAAAATACTATTTGTCTTATTCTTCGTTTTACTGGCCGGCTGTAACGAACAAGGCCAATCCTTTGAGTCATCATCTAAATTAAAAATTACTCTGAGTCAAAAAGAGCAGGACATTGTAAGGGGCAAGAAACTTATCGATAGCTTTGATGACAATATTTTTTATGACGACGAGCAAACTGCTGAAAATAATAGAACATCCTCTACCATTGATAGTCAGATCGAGTTGATTAGCAATGATTTTGGAGATGATATTTCCAGATACATGAATATTTTAGAAGGGGTTTTGAACCTCACAATTGAACGAAGCGATAATTTGAACGACCAGATTGTTGATATAATCAAAATTACCGCTGAGCAAAGGGCAGAGTATAAGCATTTATACATTTTGATAAAGATAATTAATATCATTAAAAATAAATTTGAATTTGATCAAGAGTCATTGTTCGATTCGAATGAATTTTTATCTGCCTTATATTCTTTAGTTGAGAATGGACTTCATCACTTAGATCGGCCAATACTTCAGCTTTATGGACTTGATCGCCTTGTGTCTAATAAGTCGGATTTTATTACTATTTTTACACCCATCATTTTAGGTTCAAGTGCAGATGAAAAATTTAGTGCAGTGGAGAATCAAATAATAATGCGATATGCTGACAGCATTGCTTCCATTGAAGTTGAAGATGAGATTGAACTGTTTGAGGAAACATACATTCACCTTGCAGATATATTTTCTAAAAATGCTATATGGCAGCTAAAAAACTATACAACAATTGATTCTCCACTTATTGGGATTTCAAATCTATCTAAGGCGTTGAATAAAGTATTTGTTGATGGTCTTTCGGCGAAGCTTTCTTTAAGAGCTCAAGATATCAAGTTCAAAATGTTCGACTTAAAGCTCGTTAACTTTTCTTCCGAGAACTCAGAGTCACTTATTTTTGTCAATGTTGACCACTTAGTTAAGGAATGTGATGAATCTGTAGTCAGTGCATTTTATCCACTATTGAAATATAGTTTTCAAAATTACCTGTCAAAAGAGATTTCTGATGATAGTGGCTTTTTAAAAAAGTATCTATCAGCAAAGCTTAATACTGAGAATAAAGTAAAACTGTTCTACCGTTATAAAAATGTTTTAGCGAGTATTAATGCAATCAGAGGGGCCGGGGTAGTAACAGATGAAATAAATCTTTCATTTAATAGTTATATTCAGAGGCTAAGTGAAAGGTCCTCTGTTGAAATCGAAAGTATGGAGGATGGATCTATCTTTTTAAAAGGACAGGGGACAATTCAGTTATCAGAAGTTGTAAAAAATAAAAGCTTGGGTGGTGGAATTATCTCAAATCCTGGTATAGTTATTTTACTTGATGACCATGTTTCTCTATCTTTTGCTAAAAACTCAATCTTTAGTACTTATTATGAAGAGTCTCTTAATGACGAAATTATAGCGGCGATAACGAGAAGTACTGCAAAGGGAAGTATACCCATTCAAAGGCATGTTCCAAGACGATATGAAAGCTATAAGTGCAAATATAACAGGCCCTTCAAAAAATGTTGGGGTGAAGATAGATTTGCACATACCTTCTCAATAACTCAAGGGAAGGCACCATCACGGCCCATTTTGCCATTACCTATGAATAAACCAGATTCAGTAAAATTAAGTATAAGTTCATTAAGTGGTAGCAATACATCTGTGTTTCTATCTCGTGGGCAAAATGGTGCAAAAGGGATTCAAGGTATATCTTCGCCATTATGCAATGGGAGTGGATTATACACACCTTGGCAAGGTCTTGAAGGTGTTACGAGAACTGCCGGAAACAACTCAACAGGCTTTAATAGTGGAAAACGGGGATTAGCTCCTGTCAGAAGAGATGTAAATGCAGGCCGATCCAGTGATGGAGAAACAGGAAGAGATGCTCCGGACTTCACCATCAGTAGGCCACTCCCTAATAATGGTCCAGTTTTATCTTTTCTAGCAGGTGCAGGGGGCCTACCGGGAGATGCTGCAAGTTGTACCTCGGGCCTTGAGTCGCAGCAAGAACTTGAAGGATTAGTAGGAAAGCGAGGAAAACCTGGTGTGCTCGTAATTGGAGAATTTAATGAATAGCCTGAAATATACTTTGATACTGGTTCTATGCTGTTGGCTAAACTTATCATTTTCAAATGATGAGGCTCCGGGACGAGTTGACTCTGAGCTCCAGTTCCCCCCAGATAAGAAATCTTCGCCAGTCTATGCAAGTGCTGGTGATATATCAAAAGAGATATCAATATCCCCTATCAATCACTACCCTCATGACTTCATGAATTATGTAGATGGGCTAGTTCTTGATAAAGGCGGTGTAAGTGTCATTAAAAGTAGTGGGCTACTTTCAAAAGGGTTTTCGATTGAGTTGCCTCAGAATAAATACGGGGTCAATGCCCTAAACTTTAACTACTCTTCTAGAAATGCTGCAAACATAGGGTTTGGAACGGGAATATCTTACTCAATTGAGAAAATGACGATTACAAATAACGGGACAGCATATTCTGGAAATAGCAGCTACATGTTGCAAAAACATAAGGTGGAGTTCGGAAAAAAGCGGCTTAAGCAACAGCTAAGTAAAGTTAATATTTTCAACATTAACTTTCTTGAATCCTTTCGCGCCACTAAAATTGAAAGCTCCGATATTTTCTATCTGATTTCTTCTGATAAAGGTCAGTACTATACACGACTCGGATTAAACGGTAACACTTCAGTTTTTACATTAAATGGAGAGCTGCTTTATAAAGTTGATATGTTTGGTAACTATCTCCACTATTCATGGAGTGAAGGTGCACTACTAAGTATTGATGATGGGAAAAATGACTTACTTTTTATTCAGTATAGTCAAGATCGACAAATGATCAGTTCTCATATGTACGGAAAGCTTTCTTTGCTGCCACAGCGAGTAAATGCCATCATCACAGCAAATAGAAAATATGTATTCACCTACGAAGATAATTATCTCTTAAAGGTTGATTTAGCAGGAAGCTTGAAGAGTATTTTTGATGTTAGCTATCATCGGATAGAGAAGAAACTAGTTCGTAATAAACGAGTTCAGCTTAATGATGGTGAAGTCTTAATAAACAGAGCAAATGGTGATACGGAAAACATCAAACTTTCTAGCAATAACACTGTGTTTTATACGGATATCAACGGAGACTTGATTGACGATAAAATTATAATGAAATCAAATAATCTTTCTGGTGGAATAACCAGCGCTTACAAGAACGTTCGATATGAGACTGATGATGCTACATTTCGAGTAAAGCTTATTACAACAATGAGTGAGTTTAAAAGATCACTTGAAAAAATAGAAATTCCATTTTCTTTCTTCATTCAGAATAAAGAAGGTGTATTTGTTGAAAATACAGAACTTAAATTATCGCTAGCTGCTAAGGAGCTATTTACTTTTCATATTACTTCTTCTACGAAATATATTAGTGGCCAAAAGTATCCATACTATAAAGTATCAGTAGAAAATAAATTTTCGCTTCAGTTTGTCGATTATAATAGTGATGGGCATAGAGATCTTATTCTGTGTCCAAGGGATAAAAATGACTACGGCCTAACGAAAGTATATAGAGGAAGAAAAGAGGTTCAGCAGAACCCTCTGGTTGTTTCAATCTATAACTTGCAGCAAGGTGTTCAATCTCGTGTGTTTAACAATAGTTCGTTTCGAAAGGGTGTTGTTTTCACATCAAATGGTATCTCGTACACTAGAGAAAACTATGATTTTAAATGTGGACAATATTCACTTTTCTCAGACTTTAATCAAGATGGGGCACTTGATATTTTGTCAGGGAGTGAAATCTATTCTTTTGGTAAAAGTTCAGTATCTAAGACTATACTTAACAAGAAACAAATAAAAACACTATTCTACCCAATCAAGTCAAATCCACAAAATGAAAATAGCTATATGCAGTTTTATCTTATTGATTCTAAACATCAGGCGCTTCCATTTCACTCTTCTATAATTGATCTAAAAACCAGAAGAATGAAATTAATCGGTACATTTTACTCATATGATGTTGAGCACTATGGCATTGGGAAAACTCTTAATCGTGTCAATACAACCTGGGGAGGATATGTCACTCCAACTTTTTCCTTAAGAGCGAGCGGCCCTGTAGTCAGTAATATTAGCTATTTTAATGAAAATGGAAAAAGCTTAAAAGAGGAACGCTTCGAATACTTTAATCCTTTATGGGGGCCAAGCTTTGGCATTTTCATGGGGTATGAAAAAGTTAAGCACTTTGAAAGTGCTAGGAATATTTTTAGTTCTGAATCAATTAATTTTTTCTATGACAGACGGGCCATAAAGCACAAGTTAGAAAACATTAATCGGTATACACCAAGAGCACAGACCACGACTTTATTTAAAGGGAACGATGCCAAGCTGAAAGTGGAATCAAAACTTGATGTTGTAACTATCCAAGGGAAAACATTTCTAAGGAATATTTCGATTAAAAAGAGCAACTATGATCTTTATTCTGAGTCATTAGTCCATAGAATGATGTCGTTTGGGCCTGGGTCTCTTCTTGAAACCTCAACAACAACAACGACAAAGGGCAGTAAAACCGGTAAAAAGGAAGTCACCTACACCTACGACTTTGAAAAATACCTTTTACTCAATAAGCAAATAACATCAAAGGGAGCTACATACAGTGACTCACTAGTTGTTGAATATGACCGCGGAAAAATGACGGAGCAAAACGATGGCGTTTTCAACTATAAATATATCTTAGATCGATTTGGGCGAACGGTAGAGTCATTTAAAAACGATATGATGATGAGTCGTGTCGAATTCAATATAGATAATCGGATCATAATCACAGGTGCCGATAATCGATGGACTGACTATCAACTCGATAAGTTTGGCAATACAGTATGGTCAAAAAATGACAAAGGTGTTGAAAATAAATTCACATACTTCTCTGACTCACATCGCAAGGAAAGAGTTCGTGATGGAGTTCTTGTGAGCAAAATCAAAGTCAGCAAGTTGAATAATATCGCAATATTTAATGAAGGTAGCATGACTCTAAAGTCTCTTAGCAACTTTGGAAACATACAGCGAGTTGAAACTGTAATGCCAAAAAGGGCGATTTCAGTTTTATCCGAGTTTGATGTTGATTTTGATGGAAGAATTCATAAGAGCTATTTACCACGCTATAAAAATAAAAAAATCACCCTAAAAAAAGCGACGAGACTTACTTATGATAATCATGGCCGTGTCGTTGAGTCTAAATCAAGAAGGTCCCGTAGCGCTACCTCCTATTCTAAAGGGTGTAGTTCAACACTCAATGAGAATGGACTAATAAGAAAAATCTGTAAGGACATTGATGGAAAGATCACCTCATCTAGCTATCTTGATGAAGAGGTTAGCGTTGATTACGACATCAATGGTAGACTAACAAGTGTTTCTGACTATAGTTTTCTTTATGATGATATTGGAAACTTGAAGAATGTGCTCGACGGAGACAGAGTCGTATTTAGCTCTAAAGTTGAAGTAAATAAAGATGGGGAGACAACCTACGCAGTCAATGGTTTTTATCAATCTAAATATGACTTACAAGGCCGTGAGACTTCATTCACAAGTGATGAGTACTCGTTTTTTAATGTCTATGCATCTGGCCATCGATCTGAAGTTCATGAAACTATGTTTGGAGATGAAAACAAAATTACTTTTGGTCATGACAAGTATGACCGATTAACAAATATCGATAGTGATTCTATTTCTGCAACTCTTGCCTATGATCACTTTGGAAATCTAACAAAAGAGTCATATTCAAATGGGCCTAAGTTGTCGTATAGCTATGACCGCAACTTTGTCACTGCCATCGATGATCACATCAATGAGATTGAATACAGAGCAGATGGTAAGATTGAACAAATCAAATATAATAATGGTTCTGTATCTTTAACCAAATCCTTAAATGGAGATGACTCAGGATATCGTTATTCTTTTGATGATGAGAGATTTCACTTGTTTTATATGACCGAAAACAAATCAAGGATTACCAGTATAAAATCGAACTATACTGATTCTAAAGAAGTTCGGTATAAAAAACATCTTCCGGTACTTCCAGAATCAAACAGAGAGAAGAACTACACTTTCAAGTCATCAAAGGGAATTGTGACATCAATCAGTTCCACCAGGGGGAGTATAAAACTGGCATATAACGGAATGCTTGAAACAATTGGAGTGCAGTCAGGTAGCAGATTATTTAAGAAGCTTGATGAGTCATCTTATTTAATTAATAATATAATGGTTAAAAAGATTGTAGTTGCTGGAACAATTGTAGGTGTGACTGTTGCACAAGACTTTTACATCCCACTTCTTAATCATCAAGGCGCCATCGTTGGACTGTTGAACGAGGAAGGTGAAAGGGTTCTATTAAGGAACTATGACCTAAGTGGAAAACTTATTAGTGAAAAGACAACAGAGGGCAATGAAAATCTAGCAGAGATAATGTTGTTTGGTTATGGACAACTTCTTCATATTCCATTTATGGATAGAAAAAGTTCGCTATACCTATCGAAGACAAGAATATTAGATGCGACTAGAGGATATTGGCTTACAAGTGATACACTAATCGTTAAAAACCCAATGTATCTTGTAAACAACCCGGGAAACTGGAATTTAACAAAATATGTTTCTGGTGATCCCGTTAATTTTGTTGATCC
>JAGLCH010000356.1 GCA_023146355.1 Bacteriovoracaceae bacterium
CTCTCCCGACTGCTTAATAAAACTGAAGTTAGAAATATCAAGAGCTTCATTCTCGAATAAAAAGCTAAGATCTAACTTATCAATAGTCTCATTAAACCATGTGAGGTTTTTTGCTTTTATATTACCACTCACATGAGGTGTTTCTGAGCTTAGGCTACCTAAAATTTTATAGTCACCACTATAACTAAACGCCAGCCCTTTTGGCATCGATCCCACTGGAAGATGTTTCTTATATATCCTCACAGAATCACGATAGGTAGCGTAAGGAAAGGACGCATATAATTCATATTTTTGTTCATCTTGAAACTGCATCTTTCCATTTACTGTGTATAGACTAGTTCCCTTTCGTCCTTTCATCTCATTGAAATACAGTTTTAAGTCTTTCAGATCAAGACGTAGCTTTCCATCTAGCTGCCCTAAATCTAAGTCTAAAATCTGCACGTTTTTCATTTTCGCATCAAAATAAAAGCGAACATCACGAAATGGGCCATCGACATTAAAGTTTAAAATCCCATCGCCCTCAATACTCGCTCCGGAAATTGCACCAAAATCCCTAAAGCTGAAGTCACTAGAGACAGCACTAATTGAAATATAGTCAGGTGAAATTTTTCCCTTTGCTGTAATACTTGAAGAGGCAAATCCAAGATTGGCATCAATTAATACCGCATGGTCTGGTTTCAAAATAACCGTCGTATTTGAAATCGATATTTTGGGATTCTGAAGAACTGGGACTTGATTTTGTGAAAACTGCAACGAAAATTTTTCAATATAGCTGCCGTTTTTAATGGCAAAGATTACATCATCATTTTCATACTTAACGTCAATAATCCCGGTAATTCTTCCCTTTATCGGAGCTAGAGAATCTTTTAAATAATTAAATGCATCCGTCGTGCGTAGTCTTTGAAGATTAAATGAGAACTGATTATTAATTATTTTTCGATTACTAACGTCATAGAGGGCTTGCGGCCGTACAAGAGTTACCAAGCCTCCACGTTGCTTTATGCGTAGCTTGCCTAGAGAAACAATACCATGCTTGTAATTTGCACCTAACTCTAATTTCTTGGCATTCCCATAGGCTGACTGAACATCATATCCGATAAGTTCTAATTTGACCTGAGGATTTAGAATGGGCCCTTCTAACTCGGCGTCAACTTCAAAGTGTCCACTAATGGTGCTAACCTCTGAATTGGGCTCAGCTCCATATTGAATAATATCACTTGCATCTCCAACATAATGAAGCGTTCCATCAAAGAGAAGCTCATCTTGTTCAATCAATTTACCTTTGTAATTATAATGTTTCATCCTGTTGATGATGGAAGCATTTTCAATATCAATATTATCACGATAAAGAGAGGCCGATAGATCAACTGAATCGATTGTGAGCATCTGGTATCTCAGTTGCTCAATAGAAATATCGAATGAGATGTAATCATCATCAAACTGCGTCAGAGCTTTATTTATCCAAACTCGATCGTCATTAATCAGTAATTCCACTTGATCAAGCATAATACCGTCAAAATGTACGGGGAATTTACTGACAATATTCCCTTGAATAAATGAGAAGATCTCTGATATTTTGATTTTTTTAAGCAAGTCAGAATCTAATTTTGAATGAGTATCTGTATTCTTAAAAAAAACAGGTGCCACAATATTTATACTGCCATGAGCAAATAAAACTTTTTCTATTGAGATCTTATTTGATAGCAAGTCCCAAAGTCCAAGATAGACACCCAGCTCATCGACCTCAACAGAGAGGTCAATGTTTTCATTTTCGAATTGCTTTGAAGCAGCTACTTTTTTGAATATAGTAGCTGGTGGAAACATGTTTATTTCAATTGACTGAAAGCTAATATCAATTCCGAATTCCGATGCTAGGCGATAGTTGGTTCTTTCAGAGATCCACGATGAAAACATTTCAGTTTGTACTAGTTGCCAAGCTCCAAAAATCAAAGTTGTAACTAATATGCTAAATATAAGTACTGCTTGGTGTAACTTATTCAAACTCATCAAGCCTTTGTTTTACTAGACGATAAGTGGGATCGATACTGCTCACCACTAAAAAGTGATTGAGTGATCGTCCTCTATTATTCATTGCAAGATATAACTCCGCTGCTAGGTAGTTAAAGCACAGCTGCTCGCGATTTACTAATGGCCATGTGCAAAGCATTTCCTCAATTAGTGCGACGGCTTTGGCATATTGCTTTAATGCTTTTAAAACCTCAATTTTCAAATACGAGTGCTCAATTCTGGCATCGAGCTCCTCTGAATAAAAAGAACTCTTTTCGACTTGTTCGATTACAGCTAGAGAAGAAGAATATAAACCCATTTCATAAAAAGCAACAGCAATATCAGAGTAGTTTTGATCGATATCTTTGATACCTCCATGCCTTAGATAGCTTGCTATTTTCTGATCATCTACTGGGCCATGAGTATCGGTTTTCAATCCGAGACAATAGAGTTTTGAAAAGTATTCTAATTCACCAAGGAGATCACGAGCTATTAACGATATTTCTTCCTTCGATGAAGTATGATCAACTATGTGTTCTTCATGCTCTAGTTTTTTAAGCAAGTTGCTTTTTACACCTTGCGCAAGGTCGTCGGCGCCTATGCTCTTCAGGAACTCAAATCCGCGTTCATCTCGTCCATCCGATGAATGATGTAGACCATTCATCGAAAACAAGTCTGTTGCAAAATCGTAGCTGTCATCCAGCTCAATTTCTTCCTCGAAAGTATCCTCTAGAGCATCTACTGCCACTATTAACGAGTCAAATTGTTTTCTGATTGATTTAGGGTGACTGAACAGAGTCGGGTTTGTAACGACAATTTGTTTTGCTTGCTCTGAAATTCTTTTGCTTTTAATTGCTAGCCCATACTCAATAATAGCTTTAATTATCCGAAAGTCATTTGGATAGCAAAGCAGTTGACGATATAGCTGATTAACAATCCTTTTCCGATCATCTAGTGCTTCACACTTTTCTTGAATATTTAGCCCTAAAAGGGAGTACTCTAAACTCTCATGCAATAAGCCTTGATGTGAATCAGGCCCTTGAAGCTCATTCATTAACTCCCTAATCCAGATTTTTTTCCCTTTGAAAGTACGCAACATTGCCTCATTTAATATCTTATCAAAGGCTTCAATATCACCCTTATATAAACAGGCAAGCAGGCCCCACCGGATTGAGCAAGGATCGGAGCGAAACCACTTCTCCCTCTCTCTTAGGTGCTCTGACATCAAAGAAAAATTTCGATTGGTATTATAGTTTTCCATAAGGCAGGCAGAGTAATTCTTTGCCTGTTGAACTTGTCCTACTTGAACTGAAGACTTCCAGCCGAAACTCAATAGTTCAGAATCTAACCTCTCAAGCTCGCGAGTTGAACTCGTATCCAGATTGAGTTCTGTTTTACAATATTCTGAAATCTCACTGTACAATAATCTATAGTTTGCATTTTCATCTAAATATTTAAAGAAGCGTCTTATTGTTACATGCATGATTTCTTTCTGATTTACATGCTTATATACCGCTAATAAATAGTGAAAATACGAAATGCTGTCATCAAGATTCAATTGACCCAGTGTAATCGATTCGAAAAAAACTTTTGCCTCTTCAAATCGATTTTGTGAAAATAGTTGTATTCCTTGCTTTAGCATTAAATCACATTTACTCCATGCATAATCCCGTAAAATATTAGGCCGCCAGCATCTATTTTACTTCACTTTCTAATGATTTATAACAGAACGTCACTTCCTGCCTACTCTCTCGGGCAGTTTCAATTCTCAATTTTGACACAAAAAAAACGGCAAAAAATGCCGCTCTTATGCAATCCTATCAATTATTACTTTATTTTTTTGCTCTCTCAATATAATCACGTGTTCGTGTATCAATACGCAACATTTCATCTCTTTCGATAAAAAGCGGTACACTGATTTGCAAACCTGTTTCCATTATTGCTTTTTTTGTTCCCCCCTGAGCAGTATCACCCTTTAGCCCAGGATCTGTCTCTACGACTTTTAATACTACAAAATTTGGAACTTCAATTGCGATAGGAAGACCATTATAATAGAGGACATCAAACTTTATTCCCTCTTGAAGGAAATCGCCCTGATCCCCCACTTGGTCTTTTGTTAAATGGATGGACTCAAAAGTTTCCTGATCCATAAAGTTAAATCCCTCAGGATCATCATACATGTACTCCATAACCTTTTCTTCGAGATCTGGCTCCATCAGGCCGGTGTCGACACCAGATTTGAAGGTTCTTTCAATGACTAGTCCTGTTTCCAAGTTTTTCATGCGACACTTATAAAAAGCAGACCCCTTCCCTGGATTAGTAAATGCAGATTGGATAATTGAATATGGCTTCCCATCTAATTCAACCTTAACGCCCTTCTTTAAGTCTGTTGTTGGAATCATTATATTTCCTCATTTTTTAGTAGTTGCGAGTATATTGCTAAATAGTAGCAGTCCCTTCCGAGACCCTCCATTATGCTTTGGGCCGCTCGGGCCGTCAACTTACGCAAACGAAACTCCTCTCTAGAATGAGTATTACTGAGATGAACTTCAATAACGGGAATTTTAATGATGCTGAGAGCATCGAAGATGGCAATGCTAGTGTGAGAGTATGCGCCAGGATTTATAATAATAGCAGCATAATCTTGATTCAAACTCTCTTGAATTCTAGTAACAATCTCGCCTTCAATATTTGATTGATACCAATCTGCAGATGCATCTACTTGCTGAATCTTATTATTAGTATACTTTATGATTTCATCTAATGTTTCAAAACCATATATATCAGGTTCTCTTAAACCAAGCATATTGAGGTTAGGACCATTGATTACTAAGAATTTTTTCACTTTAGGAAATCTCTTTTGCCGGCAGAACGACGTTTTATAGCATCAAGAAAATTCAATAATTTCTGTTCCTTGACATTATTGAGGTCACTTTCTTCATCCGCTAAACGAAGGTCAAGTGCTGCCAGTATGGCATTATCCCCGACTTCACCTGACGAGGCGCAGTTCAAAATACTCTTGTCAATTTCAATCATACGGTCAATAGACCTTTGATCTTCTGGATTGAGCTCTAATATTTTCGCAAGAATTTCTTTTGCCTTAGAGTAGTAACCTTGAGCGCAGTAAAGATCGACTAGAGTATGCGTCACAATAGGCTGAGCATTTGGTTCTGTAATGCTGAGCGCCTCAATTTCTTTGATATCATCAACTTGATCATCTTCATTGCTTATTTCTGCTGGCTCATCAGGCACAAGAGTTATGGCATCATTAACCGACGATTCGAGTTCAAGTATTTCTCTATTTTCGTCAAACTCAACTTGATCTATTTCTTGTGATTCCCATCCATTGCCAACAACTGCGGGGGATCGGCCACCAAAGTCGACCTGTGTCCACTGTTCCAAATCCTCAAAAGGTGAAGTATTTAAATTTGATTCGTTAAAGTAGGAAGAATCAACAGTTTCTTGAATTATCGGTTGTTCTCGATCTTCAAGTTCACAAACCTTGAGTGCAACTTCATTATCTCTGGGATTAAGAAAAAGAAGATATTTATAGGACGTCAATGACTCTTCATTATGACCAAGCTCAAAGCATACTCTAGCAAAAAGCTTTAATAGACGAAGGTTATCGTTATTCGAGTCGACTAGCGGCCGTAGAGTCGCATAGGCCATTGGAAACTGACCCTGATCAAAATAGCAGCTCGCTAAGGTTAAATACCCCATCAAGTATGAAGGATTATGACGTATCCCCTCACGTAAAATCTCAAAAGCTTGATCAAGTAGACCCAACTTGCGGTATAACTCTGCAAGTGGGGCAAAAATAGTAGAACGAGGATTCTTATCGTACTGCTTTTTATATTTGATCAATAAAGGTGATTCATCAGCCACTTTTTTACCGCTGCTCAACATTTTGGTCAATCAATCCAGCTTCTTCCTGGTTGATTATTCGTGGTGTTATAAAAATTACCATTTCTGACTTTGATCTATTAATTCTATCTGGTGATCTAAAAAGCCAGCCAATAATTGGAATATCCTTAAGAAATGGAATACCTGAGTGTGCCGAAGTATTTATTTCTTTGTAAATACCACCGATAACAACGGTATTACCATTATCAACCAATACATTTGTTTTAACGTTTCTGGCAGTTCTTGCAACAGGCTTCGCTAGTGTTGATGGGATACTTTTAAACTCCTGCTTCGATAACTCGACTTCTAGAATAATTGATCCATCATTCGTTATCTGAGGAGTTACAGTGAGATCCATACTTGCTTCTAGCTCCTTCCACTCAACAGTCCCTGATTCCGAATCCGTCTGAGACAAGTAGGGTAAATACTCAGTTGATTTAATAACAGCTTTCTTTTTATTCTGAGTAATAACTTTTGGACTAGCAATAACCTTTCCTTTTTCCTCATTCTCCATGAGTTCCAATTCAAAATCCAGTCCAACAAGTCGACTGTATCGTCCAATCTTTAATCCCATCATCATGGCACTTGTGGCCGAAGGAGCACTACTGAAAGAAAACCCAGGCCCCCCAATAGCTCCACCTTCAGGTGCCTGCCCAACTGCTGCAAGAGAAGCACCCCCACTTTCACCAACAGGGTCATATCCAAACTTGATACCATTTTTTAAACCAATGTTACGGGAATAATCCTCATTGACTTCGATGATTTTGGATTCGATGAGCACTTGTGGAGTTTGTGTATCTAATACCTCTATAATCTTTCTTATTTTTTCAAGCGTATCTGCGGTATCTCTAACGATGAGAGAGTTAGTTCTCTCATCACTTGAGAGTGCGCCTCGATCCTTCGTTAGATAGTTTTTTACGATAGTACCCATATCTTTCGTTGTGCCAAAGCTGAGTGGAAAGACCTTGGTAACTAGCGGTTCTTCTTTTTTTGTCAGCTTTAGGGCCTCAATCTCAAGCTTCTTCTCTTTCGTTGCCTTCTCAAGACTAGTAATTAGCAGTATCGCCCCATTTTTTTGAGCAACTAGCTTATTGAGAGTCAAAATCGTATCTAAAATTTGATCCCAAGGAATACTTGTTAAGGTGAGAGTAAGTGCTGGTAGTCTTCGAACTTCGTCTGTAATGATGACATTAAATCCTGACGACTCTGCCACCATATTGAGAATATCTTCAACGCTAATACTTTTTACATTAAGTGATATTTTTTTTCCAATATATTTTTTGGGTCCAGACATTGTAATATTTGCAAGAATGTCTTGGATCGAGTCACTACGAGGAATATGGATACGAACTGCCCCTCCCCCTTTATCACTGACTTCCGTACTGCCACCTTCAGCTTCAATTTTATTTTGAGTAAAGACACCAAACCTGTTTTCAACTGTGAGAATCAAACGGTTTCCGCGCTTTTGCATTAGCGAACGAACATTCTCTCTCAATTGAAGGGCGACTCTTAAATCTGTAGGAGATGTTTTTTTAGAATAGGCTTTTACGTAGACAATGCTTCCTGTAAATTCAGAAGTATCAAATCCACGAATAACTCGCTCGGAAGCTGATGTTCCTTTCAGGTCGATAATAAGCTGTTTATCTTCACCATTATGAAACTTGTTTGCAACAATATTGTCATCGCTGAACTCTAGTTCAAGCTTACTGACCTCACCTTCTTGCTTGAAATGTATAAATTGAAGTTCACCTGCAAAGAGGTTACACGACAAAATTAGTACAGAAGTGAGAAAAAATCCTTTTTTCATACGTTCCTCGTCCTTAAGAGACTGTTTTTTCAATTATAACATTAGTTTACATAATAAAGAAAGTAATGATGGAAATAAATGACGCACTAAACAACACACTAAAAAAGACAACTACTCCGATACTGGAATGATTGTTTCAAGATATTCATCTTGGTCATATACATTTCTGATTTTTTCAACAAGTACAATTCCACCAGGCAGAATTGCCTTAACAACAGCACCATCAAGACCTAACTTCATCCCCTCTTTTACAACGTAAGTTGGACTATCATTGAGTTTTCTTTGCCCAAATCGGGCAGCTGAAGCTTTCTCGCTCTCACTTTGAATATGTCCAGACGATTCAACTGAAACGATTTTAACTAGAGCTCTACGGTTAGGTCCTAGCAGAACACCTACAACTCTAATCTCTTCAATTGGAACACCCTGCACTGTTTCAACATTGGTAAACACTGAGCCGTTAAAGTACTTCGTTTTACCACTCTTTTTTAATCTAGAGCGACGAGGTAGATTCCTCTTAAAGGGGTCACGAAGATCAAATGGATTTGATATTTTAGTATTTTTACTACCAAGTACTTTTAGCGCAGGAGATATAACTTGTGATGAGACTGTGAAGCTCATCAAAGGTATCATGATCGTTATTATTGCAGTTATGATTCTTGTCATTTCTTTTTTAATACCTTTTTCTTTTTTAACTGGTCGGCCTTAAAGTCCTCATCAATTTTATCAAATCCACGATCCTCTTTAAATCCACTATTGTATCTGTAGGCTAAAATTTTAATATCCCCATTGATTAGCTGAAAGCGACCACGCTGCTTTTTTTCTGCCTGATTAAAATGTATTGATTTGATATTGAAAAGTTGAGTCTGGTTTTCAATTCGTTCCAAGAATACTAAAAACTGTAAGAACGTTCCTGATACCTTCAAAGTATATTCTTTTGTAATATAAAACCCTTTAATCTCTTCTCTTCCTGGGCTTAGATATACATCTCGCATGTTAATTTCTTTAGCCGTATCTGAAAAGAACTGGAGATTTTTTGGATCAGAGATTTCATTGGGAAACTGCTTCTGCCTCTTTTCGACCTCCAAGGCAACCAATTCAATTTTCTTTTTGGCAACTTCAACATCTTTAAAATATTTTTTCAGGGTCAAAAGTTGTTTTTCTCTTTTCTGGATCTGCCCATGGAGCGCAGGTATCATAGATTCAAGATTTTCTCTGTTGATCAAATGATCACTATATTTCTCCCACGCAAAGAACATAGCGAGAAGCAGTATAATTAAGTGAATTTTAGTAAGCACTTTTTCCATCTTACCTACTTATTTCTGAAGCCATGGGTCAAACATTTCTACTCTTCCTATAATCTCATACACTTCTATTCTTTTTTTCTTCCCGTAAAGGGTTTCATCCTGTGTACTTGAGCCCTTACTAGACAAAGTGAGTGACCCACCAAAAAAAGCAGAGTCATTTGCCATTGCTAGAAAATCACCTATGCTTTTATAGGCTTCGGATCTCCCCTTTATAATTATTTGCTTGTCTGGCCTAATAATTATACTTTCGAGCCACATATCATCAGGAACACTTCTAGCAAGTCTTTCGAGTATCTTCTTTGGGTTAGTTCTTGTTTGTAGAATTTTATCAACATAAGAAGAGCGCCTTAATAGATCATTTCTTCTACGCTCATATAACTTAAGCTTTTCTTTAATATTTTGGTGCTTTTTTAGCTCCCGCTTTTGAGCATTATGCTTGTCAGTTAGTAGCGATATCTTGTGACTAAGTTCTGCCTCTTCCCCCGCAAGGTAATTAGGAAAATACAAATCTTGAGCAAAATATATTATCACAGCAACCGCAATGGCCTTGAGATTTAGTTTACTTAAATCAATTCCTGCAACCGAAGTTACACGTTGTATTTTCTTTTTTTTAATTAGATTAATCTCAATCATTATTTAAACTTCCTCATGGCAAGGCCTATTGAAGCGACTCCAAGGAATCCAACTTCCTCTAAATCTTCTTCACTAAGTTTCTTTCCATATTCAAGTTTTTCAAAAGGATTAAAAAATTGTATTTCTAGCCCTAAAACGGACTCAATCTTCTCAGAAAGCCCAGGAGTAAGTGCCCCCCCACCAGTCAGATAAACTTTTTCAAAGGATTCATCTGAGGTTGAGGTAATATAAAATTCAATAGTTTTTTTTATATCGGCAATAAATGATTCATTAACCTGATCAATAACTTCAATAACTTCCTCGGGAAGGTTTCCATTTTCATCACCAACAGTTTTAAGAGACTCAGCATCGCTGTGATTAACTCCCATCTGTCTTTGTATCTCTTCCGTAACCATTACGCCGCCCATTGCAATCTCTTTTGTGAATACAATGGTGTTATCTCTACAAATAATGAACTGAGTACCTTGAGCTCCAATATCCAAAAAAATCGTAGAAGTTCCTTCGCTGAGTCTTAACTCGTCATTTTTTACAAACTGAAAGACATTTACACAGGCTAAAAGATTCAAGTCCACGATTCTAGGTCTTAGACCAGCAGCTTCGACTAAACCTCTTTGCCCAAGAATAAGACTATTTTGCGCAGCTGCAATAACGACATCGACACCGCCACCTTCATTTTCACCAACCAGATGGAATGAAATGGTAGACTCTTCTACGTTAAAGGGTATGTATTGTTCTGCTTCCCAAACGACTTGATCCTCGATCTCCTCGATTGAGCCCCCGGCTAACTGAAGCCTACGACTTATGGTGCTCGGACCAGAAAGGCCAACACATACCTTATTTATTCCCGCACCGACACCAGCAGTTGCATTTTTTATGGCATCAATAACTTCTTCTTCCTTATGAATTTCATCTTCAATAATCGCGCCCTCAGAAAGGGGGATACGACAGAAGTACTGTAACTTGAAGCTTGTACCATTTTTGTCACTAGATAAAACGCACGCCTTAATAGCGCTCTGACCAATATCAATACCAATCATGATCTTCGGTCCGAAGTCTACAGCATCGCGAAGTGACCTTTTAATTTTGCCAGTGAGCTCTTTTAAGTCCAATGTATTGTCCTGAAATAGGAGGGTAAAATGATCCTATTAATAAATTATAACTGCAGTTTTGACCTATTATCAAGGATATAATGCAGCTTATTAAAATGGGAGCGGCAGCATCTTCACGATTTTTGGAAAGAATATCTGTAGGGAGGCGGCTAAGATGATAAATGGACCAAATGGAATTGGGTAATCCCTGCTCATTTTTTTTGTCAAAATAAGAAGAACGCCTACTATAGACCCCAGCATACAGCTTAAAAAAACATTGGTTATAATGCCAAGAGGACCCAAGTAAATTCCCAAAGCAGCAAATAATTTAACATCGCCTAAGCCTAGCCCCTCTTTTTTTGCAAAAAGAAGATACGTAGATGAGACTAAAAAGGGGAAGCCACCACCAATAGCAAGACCTATTGCCCAATGTTTCCAAGAATAGAAAAGCAAAGCATAACCCAAAAAGATAGCTGCAAGGTATAAGTTTAAAACATCTGGTAAAATCTTGTGCTTTAAATCAATAAAGAAATGACTGATAAAGACACACACCGTGCTAAAAAGAACTACAAATCGGATAATAGTCTCAAAAGAGAAGCTATTGGGAAACAGATATAGTGCCATTGCACCAGCAATAAGCTCTACAATAAAATAGCTAAATGGAATTCGAGCTTTACACTTTAAGCACTTACCTCTTAAAGCAAGATAACTCAGCAGTGGAATATTCTCATACCAATGGATTAATTTTTTGCAACTAGGACACGTTGATCTAGGCCTCGCAACATTTAGTCCAAGTGGTATTCGATAAATTACGACGTTAAGGAAGCTTCCAAAGATTGCACCAAAGGTAAAAACAAATAATTCGAGTAGATACATATTTAATCCAAATTCTTGCGATCAAAAATGATAGCGCAAATAGCAGTAAGAGTTATAAGGTAGACAATAGCATAACTGACTGAGTGTAAAAGGATATCCCATTCTACTTCTTGCTTGTATACCACATGATCCTTTAAATTAAGCTTTGAAAAATTTGGAAATACAAAATGATAATATTTAATCACGGTCTGAATAAAGTCACTACTCCTTATGAATACAGTGTCTGAAACTCCACTGACAGCATGTCCCGAGATATAGACTGCTAGTGTATAAATAACTGACATTACGGTGTTAGTCATTAGTGAAAAGAAAACTACTACAAGAAGAACAATTGCCGCTTCAAGAAAAGAAAAGATTACGCTCCATCCAATTAATGTAGATAGTTCTCCCCCCAAAAACACATACGCTCCTAGTGAAAGAAGGGCCAGCATTAAAGTATTGAGAATTAAAATCCCTAGCATTCCAAGTATTTTGCCAATTATAAAAGATGAGCGCCTAAGAGGCCTAACCAGAATCATGTAGGCAGTTCTACTCTCAGTCTCCTTAGAGATTAATCCTGCTCCCATAAAAATGGCAATTCCCACCGCGGAAAGGGAAAGAGCACCCAAACCAATGTCAATTGCAACCTTCTGGGGGGCGCCAAAAGTAAACTCTGTTGCTAAATAACTAATCCCGCAGATGGCAAATCCTAAAAAGAGGATATTATAGATAACCTTACTCTTGTAAATTTCTACAAATGAATATCGAGATATTATTAAAATTTTTCTAAGTTCGTTCATATTATTTCTTAATGTTATAAATAACTTGCTCTAGTGTTGGACGTCCAGGCGCTACACTCAAGACCTCTCCTCCACACGTTAATACTTTTGACAAAAGCTGATCACGCTCATTTTTATTACATTGAATATTAAATACACTACTGTCGAGAATATCATATTTAAATTCTCCAAGTAACTCCTGAGCTATCGCGCAATCGTCGAGTTTGACTCGAAGGAAATAATCTGATGAAATATTCTCCAGGATTAGTTTATCAACAGATCCCTGATAGAGGTTCTTGCCATGTTGCAACACCACCACTCGCTCACAAATTTCCTCAACATCAGAAACAATATGACTGCTGAAAAAAATAGTCTTCCCCATTCGATTGAGTTCGACCAAAGCATCTTTAATCTCTTTTCTTCCAAGGGGATCAAGACCACTGAGAGGTTCATCCAATACTATAAGTTTTGGATCATGAACTAATGCGCTGACGAAACCGAGCCTTTGCAACATCCCCTTAGAATATCCTCTAATTTTACGATCAAGAGCATAATTAATTGAAAAAACATCAGACCACTTTTTTATTGCTAGCTTCCGAGTTACCCGTGGCACGTCATTCAGACTTGCTAAATATTCCAAAAACTCCCGCCCTGTAAGGTAAGGGTAAAAGTAAGGACGCTCAGGAACAAACCCTATATTTGATAAGATTTCCTTTTTTGTTTTTCCTAGGGCGCTGCTAAAGTGAATACTTCCGACATCAGGTCTAATAAAGTCCATCATTATTTTAATAGAGGTTGTTTTACCCGCGCCATTAGCTCCTAAAAAACCGACGAGTGTCCCTTCCTCTATGGAAAATGAAACACAATCAAGTGCCTTGAACTTTTTTGCCCAGAAATCCGTTTGAAAACTTTTCGTAATCTCGCGAAACTCAATCATTAAGTTTCCCCACCATCATTAATATATATCCTTTATCTTTTTACAATTTGTATTAGAATCATTCTATGCGAAATGTTACTTATAAATCAATTGCACTCAGTACTATATTAATAGTAATACTTTTTCTTGGTCAGCAGCAGCTATCTACGCAGAGGCCCCTTCCATTAATAAAAATATCAAAGCAGGAATCGGCAATAAATTTTAGTGATGAGCTAATCCAAATATTTAGTACAGGTCAAAGCAGACTTATTTCATCTTTAATATGGATTGAGACACTTATGGAATCAGACCTAGATCACTATGGTGCCGACGATCTTGGCTCGTGGATGTTTCTCCGTTTTAACACCCTCAATCGAATTGATCCATATTTCTATGAGGTATACCGTTATGGAGGGCAGTATCTTTCCATTGTTAAAAACGATAGAAAAGGTGCAACACAGATCTACGAAAGAGGGCTTAAACTTTTTCCTGAAAAATTCTGGTTAAATTATCATGCGGCCTTCCACTATTACTTTGAGCTAAATGACTACAAGCGCGCGATTCCTCTTTTTGAAAAAATTGCATTCACCAAAGAAGGCAAGAGAATTGCCCCTTTTTTATCAAGTCTAATTTCCAGATTAAGACTTAAGCATCAATACCTTAGTGAAGAATCCTACTTACTCGCAGAGCATGCCTATAGGCAACTACCTAAAGACTCAAACCTGGGAAAGAGACTTTACCGCAGGCTTTACGCTATTCGGTGTCAGCTGGACTTAGCATGTTTGAATGGAAAAGGAAGAGATTGTAGGACGAGAGATTTAGATGGGATACGCTACATATCTCACAATGGCACCCATGGTGCTCGTAATCCTCGTCGCTGTAATTCAAAGTAGAAGCGCCCTAAAATAGAGCGCTCTTTCAAAACTTAATTATACGACGAACTAGTAGCCAGTTTGCTGGTGTTCAAAGAATTTGTTTTCATTAACAGTCCACTTGTCTGCCATAACATCTGTCGCTTTTGAAGTGTCAATCGCTCCCACAGCACCTGCGGTAAAAGAACCACCACCAACTGAAACAATCGCGGGAGGTAGTCCTGCCTTCGTTGCAGAGAAACCAGCAACTTTCTTTCCCGCTAGAAAATGAGACACTCCATCTCCCCCTCCGGCGCTACAAGTAATGCCGTTGATTGCACCACCACTAGCGAATGCATCGGAAAAACCTGTAGTATAATAGCGAGCAGGCTTTTCAGCAGATGGGTCATACCCCATTTCGGCAAGACATGAAGCATAAGAATCCGCATCTGCCATAAATGCCGTTTCAGCAGAATATACTGATGCAAGTTGAAGTTTAGCCTCTGAGGTTTTTGACTTCGCTTGATACTTTTTAAAGTTAGGGATCGCAACGGCAGAAAGAATACCAATAATCGCAACAACGACCATGAGCTCTACAAGAGTGAAACCATCTTCAAGTTTTGTGTTTGACGTCATAAAAAACTCCTAATATGAACCTGAAAAATGGTCCTGTTTTTATTTAATGTAATTATTAAGGCCCATATCTACCTAGTAGATGCGACACAAGTACCAATCGGCAGTCTATCGTCATTTATTTAGGAATAAACGGCAAAAACTAAACTTCATCCCAGTCTTAGCAACCTCACCTTTGCCAGGTTAGTAACTTTTCCCTTGTGGCCAATCTATCCTGCAGACATAAACATTGGAAGGTACATGGCAATTAGAATAACACCGACAATCCCGCCAAGAACAACAAGAATTAGAGGTTCAACTAACTTTGTCATACCAGTGATTAGTGTCTCAACCTCATCTTCAAAGACCTCTGAAACTTTTAGAAGCATGTCATCAAGTCCACCAGTTTGTTCACCAACCCGCACCATTTGGGTCACCATTGCAGGAAAATATTCGATTTTAGAAAGAGGCTCAGACATAGTTTTCCCTTCAACCACTAGCTTTTTAACTTCACGAATATCATTGGAAATAACGGAATTATCTAACGTTTCAATACAGATATCGAGTGCATTAATAAGAGGAATCCCTGATGTGAGCATTGTGGATAGAGTTCGGGTAAAAGAACTGAGATTACCTTTTATAACAATCCCACCAAAAAGAGGCAACTTCATTGAAAAGTGATCATAGGCCATTTTCCCCTGAGGAGTTCCAATATATGCCTTTAGGAAAATAGCAATAAAAACAATTGATGGGATCATATACATCAAATATTCATTCAGAAAATCTGAGACATTTACAACGAACTGGGTGATCGCAGGTAGTTCTTGGCCATTACTGATTAGCATATCACTAAATTGAGGCACAACAAAAGTGAGCATACCCCAGACGACGACAGCACCGACAACTGAAATAAGTGCTGGATACATCATTGCCGCCTTAATCTGACTAATTGTCTTTTGCTGCTTATCCATATGATCAGCGAGTTTTCCTAAGATCGTATCTAAAATACCTCCGGTTTCCCCCGCCTTAACCATATTACAATACAGTTTATCAAAGCCCTGCTCTAGCATCATCGACTCGGCAAGTGTTTTCCCCTCACCCACATTCGTTGTGATGTTTTTCACTGTTCTTTTTAGAACAGGGTGCTTTTCTTGTTTGTATAATATTTCAAGAGATTGAAGGAGCGGAACACCAGCATTGACCATAGTTGCCAATTGCTTTGTAAAGTTAGTTAACTCTTTGCCGCCAAACGGTTTAGCAAATCCCTTCTGAACCAGCCATTCATTTATATCAAATTCAAAAATCGACGGAGAGATAATCTTTCGGGGTTTAACTTGGATCGCTCGCAATGCTTGGCGAACCTCCTTAGCATTGGTTGCTTGAACAACACCACTATTTTTTTTCCCGTTTTTATCAATACCTTCCCAGCGCCAATTTGCCATAATTATCCCTCTTTAATCCCAAGCATTCCTGCTAGTTCCTCACAATTAGCTGAGTAACTCATTGCCGTTTCGGGATCAATCAGTCCTGACGAAACATGTTTTTTCAATGTTTGATTCATAGTAATCATACCCGTTTTCTCTTGCCCTACTTGCATCTGAGAGTATATTTGGTGAATTTTATCTTCACGGATTAAATTTCGAATACCAGAATTTGGAACTAATATTTCCATCCCTAAGCAGCGTCCAGGCTCATAGCTTTTAGGAATTAGCTGCTGGGCAATAACTCCCTGTAGAACAAATGAGAGTAAAGTCCTAATCTGAGACTGCTGATGGGATGGAAAAACGTTCACGATACGATTAATTGTTTGAACACATGAATTGGTATGTAAGGTTCCAAAAACTAAGTGACCCGTTTCAGCAATTGTGAGTGCCGCTTCAATTGTTTCAGCATCACGAAGTTCTCCGACAAGGACAATATCTGGATCTTGGCGAAGTAAGCTTTTCAAACCTTTACTAAATGATAGAGTATCTGCACCAATTTCACGCTGATTAACGATACAACCTTTGTGGGGGTGAATAAATTCAACAGGGTCCTCTAGAGTCACAATATGTCCTGCTTCATTCTCATTGAGACGATCAAGAAGTGATGCGAGAGTAGTTGATTTACCAGAACCAGTAGGGCCCGTTATTAAAATAAGCCCATTTGTAACATCAGTTATATCAAGTAAAATGTTAGGCAAGTTGAGTGCCTTAAAGTCAGGAATCAAACTCGGAATCAGACGAAACACTGCGGCAACAGAACCTCTAGAGTAAAATGCATTACAACGGAAACGCGCTAGCCCCTTAATTCCAAATGACAAATCAAGCTCCAGGTTTTTTTCCAACTCACTTTTTTGTTCTTCTGTGAGAATCTGATAAATCAGTCGCCTTGTCCCTTCTCCAGAAAGAGGTGGCATCTGAACCCTCACAATCTCACCATTGACTCTCATTCCTGGAGGAGAGCTTGCGCTAATATGTAGGTCAGAGGAGTTATTATCAACCATAAGCTTGAAGAGCTTCTGGATTTTCATCCCGTCTCCATCAGTTGGTTTTTGTTGTTTTGTTTTTGTATGAGTTTTTGTACCGTTACTCATTAAATTAACTCCGTATTAAAATTTATCTGTTCCTGAGTTTGTAATTGCCTCGTCAAGTGTCGTTTGCCCTTGGGCCACTTTCGTCAAAGCGGACATTCTAAGAGTTTTCATTCCATCACGAATGGCCTGCTTTTTTAGTTCATCAGAAGATCCATTCTTTAGAATAATTTCACGTACCGCAGGAGAAACATCCATAACTTCATAGATAGCAACACGCCCCTTGTAACCGGAGTCATTACAAAAATCGCACCCTTTACCTTTGTAGACCTTGATCTTTCCCGCCGAAGATACGGCAAATCCGCAGGAAACCAACTCTTCCGATGAAACATCAATCTGCTCTTTACAGTAAGGACAAATCTTACGGCAGAGCCTTTGCGCAACTACCACATTGAGTGCTCCAACAACAAGGAATGGCTCAATTCCCATATTAAGAAGTCGTGTAACTGTAGATGGAGCATCATTAGTGTGAAGAGTTGATAAAACTAAATGTCCGGTAAGTGCTGCCTCAATAGCGATCTCACCTGTTACATGGTCTCTAATCTCCCCAACCATAATAATGTCCGGATCTTGGCGCAAAAATGTTTTGAGGGCAGTGGCAAAATCTAATCCAATATCCTTACGAACATTTACCTGATTAATGCCATGCAGGTTAAATTCACATGGATCTTCAGCTGTTGAAATATTACATTCTGGCTTATTTAAATCAGTAAGGGCCGAATAGAGGGTTGTAGTCTTTCCTGAACCAGTAGGCCCTGTAACTAAGCACATACCATATGGCTGACGAATGCCATTGAGAAATACTCCAAGTTGCTTTTTTTCAAAGCCGAGCTTAGTCATATCCAGTTCAAGATTGGCAGAGTCAAGTAATCGTAGAACTATCTTCTCTCCAAAAAGGGTGGGAAGTGAAGAGACACGGTAATCAATTGGCTGATTATCAATTAGCAACTTAATGCGTCCATCCTGCGGTTTACGTCGCTCTGAGATGTCCATTTTCGCCATAATTTTTATGCGTGATAAGATTGGCATCATTAGTGACTTCGGCGGCGGATCAGTCTCTACAAGCTTCCCATCAATTCGCAATCTAATCCTAAAGTCTTTTTCATATGGTTCAAGGTGGATATCACTGGCCTTTTTTATATATGCATCGGCCATTACCTTATTAACAAAATCAATTACATCAGAACCAATATCTTCTTCTTTTACCGTTTCGGCATCAGCTTGATCTTGCGCCGAGACTTCTTTTACCGTGTTGATTAGCTCATCACTAGTCAGTTTAACTCTTTGATAAATTTTATCCCAGGAGCCAAGGTTGGTTAAAATGAATTCAACGGGATGCTGAAAGATTGCAACGAGCTCATTTTCAAAATTCAAAATACTAGGATCATAAACCGCGAGACTAATGACCTTTCCTGTTTTCTGAATTGGAAGGCATCGGTACTGGATAGCATGCTTACGCTTGATTAACCTAACAGAAGAGTCCGCAATTTTGGCATTTGAGAGATCAATAAAAGTAAGGCCATGATTCTTTGCAATCTGCTTGGCAAATTTAACGTCGTCAAAGAATGTTAAACGCAGTAATTCTAACTCAGATACTTGATTTGGGTCTTTATCAACAAGCAGTGGCCTCAAATCCTTGAGTGGTACCATCCCCGTTTGGGTGATGACATCAGAAAACTCTTTCCTAAACATAAGCTAACCTATCTCCATGGTTTACAACATATATGTTATCGGATTTACAGATATTTAGATAATTTTTTTTATGGAGTAGAAATTCCCCAGTGGCGTAGAGCAACTTTTGCTTGTTCAAAAAGTAGCTCTTCTCCATCAATATAGTCACACAATAATGGAAGAATATCGGAATGAGGATGAGCATAGTTTAAGTCCCAAAATGTTGCATGGAGGGAAATGCCACCATCAAATCGAAATGAGCGGGAGCAACAATTAATGACTAATGGAGAAGAAGAATCTAAAGAAAGATCAATATGTGTCAGGTCACCATATTTTTTGCGAGTATACTGCTTGAAAGAGCGATCTTGAGATAAAAGGATACGTGCCACAACATCTGCCATCGTTCCATTGCCAAGAATGATAATTTGGTCTGGAAAATATTTTTTCAACATTTTGGGAACAAGTGTCTGCAAAGCAGAAAAATCAGTATTGGCCCCCATAGGGCCGCCACGATCATCCCTATATAGGCAATTGATGGCACCAAGCTCGCTTGCAGTTTCGCAGAGATTAACCTCATTACAAAAATATTTTTTATAGGGAGCGGTAATACTTATTCCATCAAACTTATCCAATAAATCATAAGCTTCTGGGATATCTTGTTCACTTTGGAAGTCTAAGAGCTGATAATCGACGGCCTGACCTATAATTGACTCATACATAATCTGAGATTTTGAATGAGAAATCCCCTTCCCGATAAGAGCAAGTTTGATCGTCACAGCTTTGCCCTCTTAACATCGGCCTTAATTTGGGCCACAAGCTCTGCGCGTGAGTTAAACTTTCGCTCATCTCTGATACGATGAATGAATGACACACTAATTGTTTCACCGTAAATATCTCGATTAAAGTCGAGTAAATGAGTCTCAATACTGACTTCAGTTATGTCATTAAATGTTGGATTAAGTCCTACATTAGTAATAGAGCTATAAGTAATCCCTTTATAAGTCGTTTGCGTGCAATAAACACCATTTGATGGAATTACAATGTCTTTTGAATAATTAATATTTGCTGTCGAGTAGCCAAGCTCACGGCCGCGCCCCATTCCTCGAATAACAGTCCCCGAGATATGATAGTTGCGTCCCAAAAATCCCGCCGCTTTTTTTACATCACCAGCTCGAATCAGATCACGAACGAGAGAGGACGATACCCTTTCCCCTTTAACCAAAAACTTTTCTAAAATCGTAAGCTCGACACCTCGACTGCGACAATAGTCAGCGGCCAGGTCATGGCCACCACTTTTATTGCTTCCAAATACAAAATCATGTCCGAAGAAAAGCCCAGAGATATTTCGATCAACGAGTATGAACTTATCAAGAAATACTGTTGGCAAAAGAGTACTGAAATCGCGATCAAAATCGATTTCATAGAGGTAATCAATGCCAATATTTTCCAAAAGAGTACGACGCTCCTCGTATGAGTTAATTAAAAAATAGTCGCTAGGTCTAATGATAAAGTTTGGATGAGGAACAAATGTGATAGCAACTAACTTAGCACAAGTCTCTGTTGCTACTTTCTTAATCTCGTGAATAAACTCACTATGCCCCCGATGCACACCATCGAAATTGCCAATTGTGATGTAAAGCGCGGACTGATCTCCCTCATCTCGAATCTCAGTTAGAGATTTTATTGTTCTCATTTCTTCAGCAACTCCACTAACTCTTTAAAGAATTTAGGATTATATTCAACGTCAATATTAAGGACATCACCATAGTTCTGTTTTTCAGTCATAGCAATAATATTAGAGAAATACTGCTTTCCACCATCAGTTAGCTGACTATTTAAGATTAACTGGCCTAACGTAATATCTACTAATACCTCGTTGTTATTAAGGTAAAGAAGCAAGTGATGGATTTGAGAATAGGTGATCCCTGACTTTTTCATACTATCAACCAATCTCTGAATATTAGGATCAATTGAGTGAGGCCTAGAGCGCCTAAACCAAACTGAGAGCCAAATAACTAGAGCGATTGCGGCAAGTATATAATTGATGAGCATAATCCTATTTGGACGATTACTCTTTATCGAAAAATCAGGAGCAAGCATTTTACTAACAAGTTCCTTATTCGAGACGACTTTTTCTATTTCACCTTGCGCATTAGTCCCTATATTTTCATGATTATTTCCGACATCATTTTTTTGCATATCTGCCGCCTTACCACCGACAACGATTTCAGGCATTTCGACAAAATGATGTTCATATTCACCGCTATCAGGATTTAATGTGCTGAAAGTAATTTTCCTAGAGGGTAAGGTGAGAGGAGAACGAGCAAGATAAGTGAAGTTATACTTGATTCTTCCAGTTCGCTCACCATGATCTATTGTAATTTCGCTTTGAGCATCAAACTTCTCGATATTCGGATCATTGAGCAACGATGGGGCCTCAATGCTTTCCAAAGATCCCTCCCCCTCAATAATAAGACTAAGCTCAATAGGATCATTAACAATAAACCGCTTACGAGGAACAGACAGTTCAAACGTATGCTTCCCTACAAGACCTGAATATGTATTTGGTATTGGAAGTGGTAGTTCCTTAACAGGAATATCTAAACGAGCACTGGAAATGGTCTTAGTTCGAACCCGATTATAGCCACGCCTATAACGAACTTCTGTCTTTAGTGGCCCTACTCCTATCTTTCCAGGCTTTTGAGCAAAGGCCCGGATAGAATACACCAGATACTTTCCAAATGGCTGACCTGCGACTGTATCAAATATCTTTTTAGGCTGAGCAGCGATTGGCTTGACCCGCTTAAAAACATTCTTGAATGAAGGCGTCTTCTTCTCTTCCTGCTCAATTTGATTAAATGCATGATCTCTAATATATAAATAATAACTTATATCAACCCCTTCACCGGGATAAACTGATTCCCGAGAAGACCCTGACTCCAGAAAAATAATCTTTGGTTTCGGTCGACTTTTTAGGACCTTTATACTCTTTCGATTTACTCTTGTTTCAACTCCGTTAAATAATACTCTAATGTTATTTAACGATACGGTCCCTATCCGTTCAGCTATCATACTGTAGCTAAAGGATGTTCGCCGAAGAGCAACACCATTTTTTATAGTTATTTTATTGCGAGTTCTATGTCTTTTTACAATTTCCAGACCAGCAGGCTTAAAAGAAGGAAACGAAGGTGTTTCAGCGCCTTCAAATTCAACTATAAAATTCACTTGGAAGAGTTCACCTACAATCGGCCTGTAGTCTTTTGGGCCACGATACGACTGCTGAGCATAACCTTGCTTTTTTAAAATAGGCTGAACTTCAATCTTAACTAATAGGTCTTTCCCGTAAACGGGAAGGTTAACAATAAGCATACAAATCATAAGGCTTAGTATGTTCTTCATTACCAGTCCTTTTTATCGCCAGACGTTTTTGGTCGGGAGGTATCTAAAAGTTTATTCATAATATTTTTATCTTCATTCATTAATTGCTTAATCACAGCTGGAATTTTTTGCATCTTTCGCTTTTGCCTTATCGACTTTTCCTTAGCTTCAAGTTTCTTTAAAGGGCTGATCTCTTTCTTTTTATCTTTCTCTTCCTTGGATTTTGAAGTCTTCCCTTTACTCTGTTTCTTTTTATCTAGTTGATCTTGTTTCTTAGGCTTACTTTCTTTCTTTTTGCTTTTATTGCCATTCTTTTGATCCTGTTCTTTTTTATCACTGCTCTTTTTTTTCTTCTTGTCCTTAGATTTACTTTCTTTCT
>JAGLCH010000357.1 GCA_023146355.1 Bacteriovoracaceae bacterium
TTTCTCCCTGAGGATTCAACTTTGGTGATGAATAGCACTAAAGTATTTCCCTGTCGTTTAGTTGGGAAGCGCCCAACTGGTGGTAAGGCAGAGATTTTTCTGCTGTCTCTCACCCCTGAAGAAGGACTGTATCCAGCTTTGATTAAGACCAGTCGCAAAAAAAGAATTGGTGATAAGATATTTTTTGACGGAAATCTAGAAGCTGAAATTATAAAACTTGGGGAAGAGGGGACTTTTAGAGTTCGTTTTAACACACAATCCATTGAAGCAATTCTCTACGAGGTGGGAAAAATCCCAATACCTCCCTATATTCGTGATGGAGAATCCGATAGTCAGGATCTCCTAGATTACCAGACCGTCTACGCAAAAAATGTCGGTTCAGTCGCCGCACCAACTGCAGGGTTACACTTCACTGAAGAACTATTCGAAAACCTAAAGGATAAGGGGATCGGCCGTGCTGAGGTTACTCTTCATGTGGGACTTGGAACATTTGCCCCTGTAAAGGTCGACAATATTTTAGATCATAATATGCACACTGAGCGATACTTTGTTACGGACGAAAATATTAGGTCAATTAAGGGCGCGAGGAAACGCTTTGCTGTGGGGACTACCTCACTTCGCGTGCTCGAATCATCAATAGGTGAAGACAAGAACTTTGATCTTGAGGCCGGTAAAATATATGAAACCAATATTTTTATCTATCCTGGCAAAGAAATTCACTCCATCGATGGACTGATCACTAATTTTCACCTTCCCAAATCAACACTGTTGATGCTTGTTAGTGGTCTAATTGGTCGCGAAAAAACCCTCGAACTCTACAATATTGCTGTGGAGAACGAGTACCGTTTTTTCTCTTATGGTGATGCGATGCTGATTATCCGCTAAGGTTCCCTCTAAGGTTCCAACACACCAATGGATACACGGTGCGTCTAATGCGGTGAATATCCATTGGTGTGTTGGAACCTTTTGTGATAGATCTAACCCATGGAATTTTTTAAGTTAGAAGGAACTTCTGGCAAGGCCAGAGCAGGTACAATTAAGACAGCGCATGGGGAGATCAAGACTCCTATTTTCATGCCGGTGGGCACCCGTGCCTCAGTCAAAACCATGTGGCAGTCAGATCTTGAAGAGATGGATGCCAATATAATATTGGGAAATACTTATCACCTCTATTTGAGACCGGGTCATGAGCTGATCGAGAAAATGGGCGGACTTCATAAATTTATGAGTTGGGATCGTCCTATTCTGACTGATTCAGGTGGTTATCAGGTTTTTTCTCTCTCAGATATGAATAAGTTAACTGAGGAAGGGGTTCGTTTTCAATCCCATATCGACGGTTCATACCATATGATCTCTCCTGAAAAATCCATGGAGATTCAAAAGGCGCTAGGCTCCGATATTGTAATGGCCTTTGACGAATGTCCTGAGCTTCCGGCAAGTAAGGAGCGTCTTCGCGAAAGTATGGAGCTTACCATCCGTTGGGCACAGCGCTGCAGGGACTATAAGCTTCAAGATCACCAGCATTTATTTGGAATTATCCAAGGCGGACTTCACCTCGATCTACGTGAAGAGTGCATGGATCGCCTCAAAGAGATGGATTTTCCAGGGTATGCCCTTGGGGGACTCTCTGTTGGCGAGAAAAATGATGAGATGATGCAGTTTCTCCACAACTTTACACATAAAATGCCTGAGGATAAGCCGCGCTATTTGATGGGAGTGGGGAAACCCCTCGATGTTCTAGAGGGGATCGCTTCTGGAATTGATATGTTCGATTGCGTTTTACCAACTCGTAATGCGCGCAACGGCCAATTCTTGACATCTCGAGGGCCAATTAATATTAGAAAAAATAAGTTTAAAGATGACCCACAAGCACCAGATCTCAACTGCGATTGTAAGGTTTGTCGCACTTATTCCCGCGCCTATATTCGTCACCTTTATACCGTTGGAGAATATCTCGCGGGACAGCTAGTGACATATCACAACCTCTATTTCTACTTACAGTTATCTAAGGATGCAAGACAGGCGATTTTAGATGACAAATTTGATCAGTTTTATCATACTTTTAAAAATAATTATTTATCTAATGAATACAACTAAAGTTATAAAGGATGGATTAAATGTTTGATTGGATTATGAATAATGCAATAGCACAAGACGCAGCACCAGCAGCTGCAAATGCAGCACAGCCAAATGGCATCATGGCGTTTATGCCATTCGTTGTTATTTTTATAATTTTTTACTTCTTGATGATTCGTCCTCAGAAGAAAAAGTTACAAGAAGAGCAAACAATGATCAATGCACTTGGTAAGGGGGATGAGGTTTATACAAAATCTGGTATTCTCGGCACTATTACTGGGATCAATGAAACTGTTGTTACTCTCGAAGTAAGTGAAGGGAGTAGAATTAAGGTTCTTCGCTCATCTGTTGGTGGAAAATCAGCTCCACTTTTCGAAAAGAAAGAAGAGAAGAAAGTAGAGAAGAAAGATAAGTAGAAGACGCTCCCAATTGGGGCAATATAACTGTAGGGGGAATGGTTTCCTCTTGCAGTTTCATGTAGTTGTCTTTTATACTTTTAAAGTAATATTTTAATAAATCTCAAGGATGTGAGGTGTCTTAATGAAGAGAAACTGGTGGTATCGCTTTATCTTTCTGATATTGGCGACCGTTATCTCAATTGTTGTTGTTGTTCCAACTGTATTTGATTATGAAGAAGGAACAAAGTATCCGGTTCAATCAAAAATCAATCTAGGCCTAGACCTTCAGGGTGGTCTCTATATGATTCTCGGAATTGACTTTAATAAAGTCTACCGTGATGAAGTTAAGAGTTGGGCCCGTAAGGTTGAGTTCTACCTAAAAGATGAAGGGATCAAAGCTTCTATCGGTGAGCTCGATGCTACTGATATTGAAGATCCAAAGCACTCTGTAAAGCTTGATAATCCTGCTGATACTGAGAAGGCCTATGAGCTCGTGAAGAAGTACTTCTCACGTGTCGTTCGTCTTACTCATAAAGAAAGCGGTGTTCTCGAGTACGGACTGAATGAAACTTTTAGAGCTGAAATTCAAACTAAGTCTGTAACGAAGTCGATTGAAGTAATTAGAAATCGTATTGACGAATTTGGTGTTAGTGAGCCTGAGATTGTATCTCAAGGTAATGACCGTATTGTCGTCCAACTTCCTGGTGTTCGTGATATCGATCGTGCGAAGGAACTTATTGGCAAGACTGCTAAGCTTGAATTTAAATTGGTTCATGACAAAGTCGGTGGAGCAATTGTTCAGGGTTGGCTTCAGAAGGCCGAATCCAATGGAATCAAGTTTGACCAAGGGAAAGAGAGATTTTCTGAATATCTTCTTCGCTTGAATACTTATATTCGTAAAGAGTTTAAGGGGCAGATTCCTGAAAAGTATGAAATTGCTTTCAAGAAAGAAGTAAGTAAGGCAACAAATAAGATCACGAATATGACTCCATTTATTGTTGAGTCAACTCCACGTCTTACTGGTGATGATCTTGCTGATGCTTCAGTTCAAATTAACCAAAGAGAAAATCAGCCATATGTTTCACTTGAATTTAAAGCAAGTGGTGCTAAGCGTTTTGAGCAGGTAACTGCAGAAAATACAGGACGTCTCCTTGCTGTTGTTCTCGATGGAAATGTTTATACTGCTCCAAGAATTCAAGGTCGTATCGCAGGGGGTAATGCTCAGATTACTCTCGGAACTGGTAACTATTCTCAAACTCTTAAAGAAGCTTCAGATATCTCTCTTGTACTTAGAGCAGGTGCTCTTCCAGTACAACTTGATTTCCTAGAGCAGAGAATTGTCGGTCCATCCCTTGGACATGACTCTATTGAGAAAGCACGCATTGCTTCTATTATTGGTTGTGTGACACTATTTCTTTTTATTCTTGTTTATTACAAGTTTTCTGGTGCTATCGCCGCTGTCACCCTTACTCTAAACGTTCTTTTTGTTCTTGCTATCTTAGTGGGACTTGAAGCGACTCTAACTCTTCCAGGTATCGCTGGTATTGCTCTTACACTTGGTATGGCCATTGACGCCAATATCATTATTTACGAGAGAATTAGAGAAGAGTGTAAAAAAGGGCTAAGCAATTATAAGGCAGTTGAAAGTGGTTTTGCTCAGGCATTCTGGACAATCATTGATGCTAACATCACAACTGGTCTTGCTGGTCTCTGTCTTTTAAATTTTGGTACAGGTCCAATCAAAGGTTTCGCAGTGACACTTTTGATCGGTATCGTATCTACAATTTACACCGCTTATTTCGTAAGTAAGCTTCTGTTCGAATTCTACATGAATAAAGTAGAAGGACAGGATCTAAGTATTTAATTTAGGAGCATGAGATGTTAGAAATTATAAAAAGTGGAACACAAATCAATTTCACTTCTAAATTTGGATTTACAAGTATCTTTTCATTGCTACTTGTAATTACAGCACTAGTACTTACATTTTCTAAAATGAAGTACGGTGTAGACTTTAGAGGTGGAGCTGAAGTACAGGTTAAATTTCAAAAGGAAATTAATCTTGCCGACCTAAGAAATTCAATGAGAAAAGCTGGGTTCTCGGGAGTTACTGTCCAAAGTATTGGACAGCAATCTGAGAATGAATACCTTTTGAAAGTACCTGCAAATCAGAAAAACTTAAATGAAGTTACTGACAAGCTTGGTGTAACTCTTAAGAAGGAATTTGAGTCTGTTGGTGTTGAAATTCGTAAAGTTGATATTGTTGGGCCTAAGGCCGGACAGCAACTTAGAGTTTCTGGTTTTCAGGCAATGGGTTGGGCGTTGATCGTTATTATGATCTACGTTGGCCTTCGATTCGATTTTAAGTATGCTCCAGGTGCAATTGTTGCTCTATTTCATGACGTAGCAATCATTCTTGGTTTTTACTCACTAACTGGAACAGAGTTTACACTTCAAACAGTAGCGGCACTTTTGGCAGTTATCGGTTATTCGGTAAACGACACGGTTGTTGTTTACGACCGTGTACGTGAGCACGAGCAAAAGTATGCTGGCCTTGACCTCAAAATCCATATTAACAATGCAATAAATGAGACTCTTTCTAGAACAATTTTAACTTCTGGAACGACTCTTTTCATCGCAGTATCAATGCTTGTTATTGGTGGCGCAGCTATCCATGACTTCTTTGTTGCAATGACTATTGGTATTGTTGTTGGTACTTACTCTTCAGTCTTTGTTGCAGCACCTGCAACATTATTCTTTAACAAGATTTCTTCAAAGAAATAATTAGGCCTTATGAAAAGAAATTTTTTAAAGATAGTAGTTTTAATCTCTCTCCTCGGACTCACGTCCGTTGGAGGGATTGTTTTTGCTGAAGAGTCAAAGACCGCAACAGCTTTTGATAATGTCATAAAAAAAATGTATGGCAATGATTCTGCGGAAAAGAACAAAAGACCCATTCCAAATGGCGGTGTTAAGGCGAAGGAATCTAATCTTAAGGCAGAGATGATGAAAGAATCACTCTCTCCTGAGATGCTGAAGATGATGGGCATTGATAATCCAGATGGAAAAGAAATCTCTCCTAGTGACGCTGTCCAGATGGGGATTCTTCAGCAACTTGAGATTTTAAGAGATCAGAGTCAGTACCAAGTTGAAAATCTTCTTCGCCTTCAGCTTATTACAGACCCTAATGATCAAGATAACTACTTTATTAAATTACCTTGGATCATTCCTTATACTGCAACTCTTATTAGAGATAAGGATGCGATACCAGAAATTTTTAGTATCTGGTTCCAGCATAAAAGTGAGCTGGGAATTTTCTTTGTATTTGTCATTTCTACTTTATTTCTTTCACGGCTTATTTGTAAGTTGTACAATCAAAACGTAAGTGTTCTTGCATCTGTTGGGCGATTCTTCATTCGGATGTTCACGATGCAGTGTCTAAGGCTGATTGTATTTGTATATATCTTCTATAGTCAATTAGGGCCTTTCGGTAGGCTTACTAAGACGTTTATTTTTAATCAACTAAAGTAATGAATTCATAAAAAAGATATTGTTTTAGCTAAATGTCGCTGGACATTGGTATGCAACCAAATCGCTTATCTCCCGGTTTCTTCTGAGGAAGAGAACTATCTAAAACGGAACCAGTATCTGCTCCAATATCTTCTGGGAACCTTACCCAATAAAGGTCACTGTTTGGGTTAGACTGTAGTGGAGCGTTAAAGTTTGGCGGCCAGTAAAACATAATTGTTTCTTGACGGGCAATGTTGTAGTCGGCGCGCTTATGTTGTCCTGCTGAGAAGTCATGGTAGAACCAGATCTTATTCAAGATATTTTCTCTAATAAGAAGTACATCCATCGGTGCTACTTTTGATGCCCCATTGACTATAACTGTTTTCGCCTCACGCTTGGCCATAAAGATACCTTCAGTTTCTCCTACAAATCGACCGAGTACCTCAAATAGTGGATCTCCACTATCATCATAGTGTGAACGGTTAGGGCAATAGGGAACTTCATTTTCATTCACCCATGGCTGCATGTAATAGCCTAAAATAGATGTCCCATCCCCGGCAGAAATATTTGAATTTGAACTTACTACAGAACTACT
>JAGLCH010000358.1 GCA_023146355.1 Bacteriovoracaceae bacterium
ATTACTGGACTAACGATTGGCCCCGCCATATTATCCGACTCACTGAAGCTCCTTTGAAAGAGGAGACTAATATTGTTGAAATTGTAGAAGTGGATGAACTGTAGATGAATAAATTACAAAAGCTAGAAGAGGGAATGACTGAAAGAAAAGACAAGTCCCTCAGAACCCTAAGAAATAACCTCAATAATCGTATTAGTGCCCATGAAAGAAGTGAGCACTACGGTAGAGCGCTTAGAGAACTAAAAGAAAGTCACCCACTTTATGGGCTTTCACTAAAAGATTGTAAAGATCTCCTTGATAAGGCACTACGCGAAATAAAGAAAAGAATCAAGGGTTAATGACTTTAGAATCTCGTCTAAATAATTTGCCTAAGAGTGAATGTCGACGCCTTTTTCACGGTAGGGGAAAGTGTCATCCTGGTCTTGAAGGGATCTGTGTTGACTGGTATCCACCCTATCTTCTTATAACTCTATACGACCAAAAAAATGAATCAGATGCTACTGAGCTGATATCCTTTGCTAAGACGAAGGGAGAAATTTCTGGCATTGTCCTTCAAAAACGTTACCTTGATAAGTCACCTAAAGAAGTCGTATATGGAGAAGTTCCTCCCAAAATTGAGGCACAAGAGAATGGGCTTAAGTTTGGGGTCAATCTTCTTTCCAATCAAAATCATGGTTTCTTTCTAGATACTCGCCTTGGGCGTGAGCTTGTGAAAAAGCGCTCTTACGGCAAAAAGGTCCTTAATCTCTTCTCCTATACATGCTCTTTTTCAGTATATGCAATTGATGGTGGCGCCGAGTCAGTTGTTAATATGGATATGAGTAAAGGTGCTCTAAGTATGGGGAGTGAGAACCATAAAATAAATAATATTACCAAAGGGGTGGCACGCTTTTTCGCACATGACATTTTTCGTTCATTTGGAAAAATTAAACGCTTTGGCCCATACGATCTAGTGATTATTGATCCCCCATCTTATCAAGGTAAGAGCTTCTGCTATAAGAAAGACTATAAAAAAATTGTAAAGAGACTTCCTGATTTTTTAGCGCAAGGTGGTGAGGTAATAGCTTGTCTTAATGATCCTCTCGAGTCGAGGCAGTTTTTGATTGATCTGTTCAATGAGCATTCAGAATTAAAAATGGCCGACCTCATTTTCTCCCCTTCTGAATTCGAAGAGGAGTGCGACGATGCCGGCGTAAAAATTATTAGTTTTTGTGAGTCCCTAGATGCTCAATAAATTGAGTTCTAGTAAATTTGCTACCTTCATTATTCTTTACAGAAAGCTTTCCGCGGAAGTCTTCTAGTCTTTTGTAGTTGTGATGAATCATCCACTTGTGAATTCCTTCATTAATCTCAGAAATCGCTTTAAGCCCATCTGTGTAGATTGCCGAGCACAGTTGTACTGTAGTTGATCCGGCAAGTATCATCTTTAAAGCATCATCAGCAGTGTAGATACCAGTTGATGCTGAAAGGTCAGTATTAACTTCGTCAAAAAGAATTGAAGTCCATCTTAGCCCATGGTGGATGCTACCTGGGGTAGAGTAGTTCATCTTCGCGTTGATTTCCATTGTTTCAAGGTCGATTTCTGGCGTAAAAAATCGGTTAAAGAGAGTGATCCCATCCATTCCGAGATATGAAAGGCGGTAGGCCACATCATATACTGAAGTCAGATAAGGTGAAAGTTTGACGACAACAGGAATATCTACTGCATTCTTCACACCTACAGCGATATCGAAGAGTTCCGATTCAATTTCACTACTGGTGGTTACTTTATTCCCCTCAGTTCCCTTCTTCTTTTCTGGGAGGGTCATAATATTGAGTTCAATTGCATTGGCACCAGCTGCTTCAATGCTCTTTGCAAAATCAGTCCAGTTGTTAGATGAGTGGCAGTTGATACTAGCAATAATAGGAAGTGTGCTAACTTTCTTGCACTCAGCGATATGATTAAGATACTCCATCGCCTTTGATTGAATAATATAATCTGCCATCTCGGGGTGCGTACTCTGTTCGTCGTAGGCGCCATCTGTAATCTGCTCTTCAAAGAGTGAGCGAAGAATAACTGCACCAGCACCAAACTCTTGAGCGCGGATTATATTTTGAGGGTTGCTCGATATAGGTGATGCTGAAAGAATCACGGGAGAGTCAAGTTCTAGCCCTGCAAAAGTACATTTGGTTGAGATCATTGGTTTCCATCCTTTTTATTGAATAGTTCTTATGAAGTAGTTATAAGTAACTATATTATGAGTCGGGCCAAACTTCAATTGTAGAGTAATGGGCCCTAATTACTAAAGAGAAGTCAATAATGTCTGAGTCAAAACTAGGTTACACCATCCATCGCTACCGCAAACTGCTACTCACTATACTTATACTTTCTATGACTTATACTATTTATCGAATTTATCGAGTGGAAATTTATCTATGGTCCTGTGAGAATGAGCAAATTTCATCCTCATGCACAATTGTTGGAATTCTTTCTCTTGAGCAGGGTAAAAAAGAGGTAGGTCACTATTATCTCTCTCAGGCCTGTGATATGAAGTACGGATTGGCCTGCAAGCACCTCGCAGATAACTATGCTAAAGATGGCGTTCGCGACAAGGCCCAGACCTTCTATAAGAAGGCCTGTGACTATAACTTTGGACCTGCATGTGAATTTAAACAGTAAAAGACCCTCTATGAGTGAGTTTCCCCCTAGTTCTGCGAAAGAAATGAAACGTCTTGAGCTAGAGCAGCTCGATGTCATTTTAGTAACAGGTGATGCTTATGTTGATCATCCCTCATTTGGAAATGCTGTAATTGTTCGCACTCTTCAGTCTTTGGGCCTAACTGTTGGGGTCATTCCTCAGCCCAATTGGCAAGATGATCTCCGAGACTTTAAAAAGCTTGGAACTCCTAGGCTCTTTTTTGCAGTAAGTGCAGGATGCATGGATTCCATGGTAAATCATTACACGGCATCTAAAAGGCTTCGTTCAGATGATGCCTATACCCCCGGTGGACAATCTGGTTTCAGGCCTGATTACCCTACAAAAGTTTATACAAAAATCTTAAAAGATATTTTCCCTGAGAGCCCCGTGCTTATTGGTGGAGTTGAGGCGTCACTTAGAAGAGTGACCCACTATGACTATTGGCAAGATCAGCTACTACCTTCAATGCTTGCGCAGAGTGGGGCCGATCTTCTTGTTTATGGAATGGGGGAAAAACCTCTTACTGAAATAGTTAATCTATTGCAGAAGGGTGTGCCTTTCTACTCTCTTAAAACAATTCCTCAGACAGCAGTTCTTCTTGAAATGGAAGATAAACTTCCTAAGAATAAAAACTGGACTGACTTTACGCTCAACTCTCATGAGGACTGTAGCGGAGATCCTCTACTTTTTGCCTCCAATTTTAAAGTGATCGAAGAGGAATCTAATCAGTATCAGTCTGAGCTTAGACTCATCCAGCATGTGGGCGATAAGACTCTTATTATTAATCCTCCTTTTGCTCCAATGAGTGAAAAAGAGATTGATGGCACCTTTGATCTTCCCTACACAAGAGTTCCCCATCCTCGTTATCGTAAGAAGGGGATAATCCCCGCTTATGAGATGATTAAAAATTCAGTAAATCTTCATCGAGGTTGTTTTGGAGGCTGCGCTTTTTGTACTATTTCTGCTCACCAAGGAAAGTTCATTGCCAGCCGCTCTGAAAAATCTATTTTGAATGAAATAGAGTCAATGAAACAGGTTGAGGGCTTTAATGGAGTTCTTTCTGATTTGGGTGGACCCTCTGCAAATATGTATACACTTCAAGGTATCGATTTAAATATCTGTAAGAAATGCAAGAGACCTAGTTGTATTTTTCCTGCTCATTGTAATAACCTCAATTCCGATCACAACCCTCTTATTAATATCTATAAGAAAGTTCGTGAAACCAAAGGAATTAAGCACGTTTTTATTGGTAGTGGAATTCGCTATGATCTTTTCATGTCTAAAAAAGATAATGGTTCTTTAGGTTATGACCAGTATTTATCTGATCTCGTCGAGCACCATGTTTCGGGAAAACTGAAGGTTGCTCCTGAGCACACAGATCCAAAAGTTTTGAAGTATATGAGAAAACCAAGCTTTTCGATGTTCATAAAACTTAAGACAAAGTTTGAGAGACTCACTGAAAAGTTTGGAAAGAAGCAGGAGATTGTTCCCTACTTTATTTCAAGTCATCCAACCTGTGATGAAAAAGAGATGGCCACTTTGGCAGTTGATACAGCTGAACTTGGTTATAAACTAAGACAAATTCAAGACTTCACTCCAACACCTATGACTTTGGCCACTGTTAGCTACTACTCTGGAGTTGATCCTTACACCATGAATCCTGTTTTTGTTGCCAAGACAAAAGAGCAGAAGCTTTCTCAGAGACGCTATTTCTTCTGGTATCTTCCAGATAATAATAAATGGATACGTGCGAGGATGAAGGCATTTGATTTGATTGAGCGTGCAAAAAAAATGATGTTCTAATTATTTTGATTGGTGTTGAGACTCAATGATTTCTAGTTCTGCCTCTGTTACATCTATATCATTAGATAGTGCTCGATATACGCTCTGGATTGGTCTTGAACTGCTGACTACTGCTATTCCTATTTTGTCATTGGAATATTCAACCGTTAGATCATAGCGATTGCGAAGATCCTCAATTGACGAAGGTGAACTCAAAGTAAGGGTAATCTTTCCTGTTAGAATTCCAAGAGTATCAGTATTTGAATTTACCACAACACGATATTGGTCGCGTCCTGGGCCGTTGGCAGTATCGCCTTTGTAAAAGCTATGGCCAAAAAGTCTAAAGAGGGGGCGCTTATCATCTTCTCCCTTTGAAGCAAAAAGCCCTTTTACTATCTTGTAATTTTCCCCGTTTAAAATAATTATTTTCTTTGAGGTGTTTCTATTAATTTCTCTAAAAATTTCTTTAGTTATTCCATTTTCTGAAAATGAAGGAGATTGTTTCTTTTTCCCGGTAGCATCTCTTGTTGTAATTTTACGCGATGTAGAGGTGGGACTATTTACAATTTTACCCTTTTTAATCTGCTGAGGAGATGGTTCGTCAGTGGCCTTCTCTACAGTATTACTCGAAATAAGAAAAAGAATAAAAATAATAACAAGGGAACCGGCAAAAATTCCGGCACTAATTTTTTTTTTCATTTACTCTACCGTCCATTCGTACAAAATTGGGAGCGATGTGTTTTCATTGGCATCTATAGCTCTGAA
>JAGLCH010000359.1 GCA_023146355.1 Bacteriovoracaceae bacterium
ACTTTTGTTGCTCTTTTATTACCAGCCAGCACCGAAACCAATTCCAAACTGGGCCTGCATACCACCACCCATGCCGTACGGAACTCCCCCGTAGTTAGATGGTGCATTCTGATAGAGGCTTGTTGCCGCGGCCTGATAGTTTTGTTGAAGGGCCTGATCGGCCATAATATTACCCGATGCATTTCCTTGAGCTCTTGAGTACTGATCTTGTTGTTGTGAATACTGAGCTTGTTGAGTCTGCATATAGCTACTGTACTGTGATTGCCAATCAGAGTTTGCTGCTCCATTCCAGCCACCAGATCCATTCCAGTAACTTCCCATTCCATTATTCCATGGGCTAGTTCCAACTCCAATTCCACCGTTAATCATACTCGAACCGCCGATTCCAGCACCGCCCCATCCTTGATTAGGATAGTACATTCCGCCAGTATATCCGGGAGATCCATATTGACCGCCCATATTACCACCAATATTAATTCCACCGCCGATTCCGGGAAAACCTGTATTTCCCCCTATGCCACCCATTCCAGGGTAACCCGCGCCGAGTCCACCACCGACTCCGATTCCAATTCCAATTCCGCCGCCCATATTTGGATAGCCACCGCCGACACTACCACCCATATTAGGGTAGCCAATTCCGATACTGCCGCCCATATTTGGATATCCACCGCCGATACTACCACCCATATTAGGGTAGCCAATTCCGATACTGCCGCCCATATTTGGATAGCCACCGCCGATACTTCCGCCCATATTAGGATAGCCACCGCCGATTCCGCCGCCGATTGAAATTCCACCACCCATATTAGGGTAGCCCATTCCGCCGCCCATGTTAGGATAGCCCATTCCACCGCCGCCCATATTGCCGCCGATACCAATATTAATTCCGCCACTCATTCCTGGCATCATTCCTGATCCCCCGAGCATTCCCATGCCGAGTCCCATTCCAATGCCAACTGCGCTATTCATACCTCCGCTCATTCCTGAAGAATAACCGTAATTAGGTCCCATCATTCCGCCGAGAAATCCATTTGAGTAGCCTGATCCGCTAAATCCATTTCCTACTGAGGTACCGTATCCACTTCCGTACATTCCACCCATACCTGAATATGAACTAGCAACAATTCCGTTACAGGTTCCACCATAACCAACTGCGGCCTCTCCTGAGATAGGATTTGATCCTCTTGTTTGGCTATAATCGAGGAAGGAGTTCCATTGATTGGTACAGGCCTCATACCCTTGTGACATACTTGACGCCCAAGCTTTATTAGTGTCTTCGTATGCATCGGCCCAAAGCCAATTCACGCCAATATGTGCCAGTGGCTCAGCAACAATTCCAAGTGCCTCAATCCAGGGATTGGTCTCCTGTTCCTGTTCGAAAAGACATTCAAAGCAGTCAATTTGTCCATTTGCTCCACCCGACATCTCTACTGCGAGACAGGCCTTGTAGTGCTGAGAAAATTCATATTTATCGATTGAATTACAATTATCGTAATCCTGTGCGAAGCCTGACACTACAAATGCAAGTGATGCAGCAGTGGTCAAACCAATTTTCACAGCCTTTTTCAAACCAGTCATAAGCTTTACTCCAATTAGAATAGTGACCAAGTATTTTAGACAGATACTTGCACTTTCTTACTTATTCCTATGACTAATCGGAAAACTTGATCAAAAACTTTAACATTAGGCAGGCAGCTTATTAATAACTTTAAGGTTGGAATTCTATGTAGCTGAAAAAAAAGGCCCGTAGCTTTCGCTCGGGCCTAAAAAATATTAACTTTTGGCTTTTTCTAGCCTCTTTTGATTGAAAAATTTCTGATCTTTGCCACTAAAAAAGCAATGATTTCTTCGTCTGTTCCAAAAACATCTTCAACATAATCACAGCTCATCAAAAAGTCTTTTACTCTATGAGAAACTTTGTGAAGGGACTCGACGAGGTAAAGACCTGCGATTTTTTCATTTTCAAATGACTTTATGATCTCTTTTCTGGCGTGGTTGTAGACTTCAGTTTCAGTGATATCTTCAGGGAGAAGATCACCCATATTTTCTTCAATCTCTTCGATTGCCTGACTCTTGATGTCTTCATCAGTAGCAAAACTTACTCCGAGTTCTGTTGCCAGTGCATCAATTAAGTCAAGTCTCGACACCATTCCGAACTCAATGAGCTCTTTCTCTTTTAGATGATTAAGAGTGTAGCTAGAAAGTGCCTTTAATGTTTCAAAATCCGTTCTCATATATCTCTTCCTTAAAAATTTTAAATCACTTTAATGATAACCACTTCCCCGTAATGAGACAAGAAATACTTTCAAATTGCAATCAAAATGGAATTCCTACAAATCAAGGAGCGCTAGTGTCTTTATGACCGTTTCAAAAATGTCTTTACGATTTTATACTCACCAAGAATAAAAAGTATTACAAAGTAAGCTGCCACACCTGCAGCACCGACTCCACAGAAGCGAATAACCTTCTCCATAAAACCAAACTCCATTGAGAGGTAGCTACGAGTTAGATAGTTTGTAGTGAAGTAGCACCCTACACCTGCTCCCCAAATTTTAAGAACCCTAAGATTAAAGAAGAACCCTACTCCCAGATTTAGTAAACGATGAAGAAAGATTCCTTGAACACCTGAATTAAATATCATGGAAAAAGAAATTCCCAATGCTAAAATATGGAACCCATAGATTGGAGTAAGGAAAACGCAGAAAGCGACATTAAGAGCTATGGCAACAACCGAGATGCCTACGGGATACTTTGGACAATCAAGAGAATAAAAAACTGGACCAAAAATTTTATATAGGCCATAGCATGGCAGACCGATGACATACATCCTAAGAGCAAGCCCTGCTTGCAATGTATCAGTACGATCAAAAGCACCACGTTCTAAAAGAAGGTGAAGACTATGGTCACTCATCGCATAAAGTAGTGCCATCGCGGGAACCATCACCAGCCATGATAAAGTGTAGCTCGTTTTCAGATAATAAATAGCTCGCTCTTTATCATCACTTTTCCATGCATCAGAGAAATGAACAAGATTGGAGCCGGCAATCGAGACTCCCAAAATACCAACAGGAAACTGAAACATGCGAAAGGCGTACTGAAGCCAACTTACGGCCCCCACTCCTGAGGATGAAGCCAAAATAGTGTTTACGAGAAGATTGATTTGAGTGGCAGCAATTCCAACTGTTCCTATCCCTAATCTATTAATTATTTTTCCTGTATACTTAGAGAAAATTTTAATTGGCCCTTGAGGTCCATAATTCTTTTTTATAAGAAGTGGCAACTGAATCAGCATCTGCCCAAAACCTCCAATAATAACCCCTACGGCAACGGCAGCAATTTTGTGTGTTCCCCACTTCTCCATGAGGTTTGGAAGTGCCACCATGCAGCCGATCATTATAAGATTATAAAAAGCTGGAGCAAATGAAGGTGTAAAGAAAACCTTCAAAGTATTGAGTGCTCCCATAAAAAGGGCAGCAATTGAAACCAAGACTAAAAATGGTGCCATTATTCGAGTAAGCACAACTGTAATTTCAAACTTCTCAGGGACATCAACAAATTTAGGTGCCATTAAAGCAACAAACTGGGGTGCAAAGATGACAATAAGTATCGAGATAATTGTGGTAACGAATCCCAGTAAAATGAAGGCCGACCAAAGAAGGCCTTTAGCCTTTTGAGGATCTTTCTTTTGAACTTCTGTTAAGACTGGTACAAAAGCTGATGAAAATACACTTTCTGCGAAAAGATCACGTAGCATATTGGGAATTCGGTAGGCCACATAGAATGCGTCAGTGATTCCACTTGCACCAAACATCGAGGCCATAACGAGCTCTCTGACGAGACCTAAAATACGACTGGAAAAAGTAGCAATGGCCATTTTTGCAGAAGATAATAAGACTAGTGCTAAGGATTTTCTATCTTGACGCGCCGTTCTGTCTTGCACGATTAAAACCTCGGGAATTAATGATGAAATTGGTACTTTATGCTTTAATAATTACATGTTACACACTATTATCCTAGTTCGTAAAATAGAGATTTTTAATGAAAGTAATAACTAATATCAGAACAACTAATAATTAAGGAGATGATTCAACATGGAATGTGTTCAAAACTTTCTCAAGTATAGTCCATTTATTGGGCTTGCTGGATTCCTCTTTGCACTGGCCACCTTTTGGTGGGTAGCTAAGCAACCTGCAGGAAATGACAAAATGACTGGTATCGCGAATAAAATCGAAAGAGGCGCGATGACCTTCCTCAAAAAAGAGTACAGTATTCTTGCTGTATTCCTGATCGCAGTTACACTGCTACTAGCTTATTTCCTAGGAAATGGTACAGCAATTGCTTACATCTCAGGGGCACTTCTCTCAATGCTTTGTGGATTGATTGGAATGAAAGCTGCAACGAAAGCAAATGTACGTACAGCTGAAGCTGCTGCAAAATTTGGCCAAGGAAAAGCACTCTGTGTTGCTTTCTTTGGTGGATCAATCATGGGTATGACTGTTGCCTCACTAGGACTAATTGGTGTTGCCATTGCTTACTACCTAGTAAAAGATCAAGCAACAATTGAAGTTATCAATGGTTTTGCAATGGGTGCTTCATCAATCGCGCTTTTTGCACGTGTTGGTGGTGGTATTTTCACAAAAGCTGCTGATGTTGGTGCTGACCTTGTTGGTAAAGTTGAAGCTGGAATTCCAGAAGATGATCCAAGAAACCCTGCGACAATCGCTGACAATGTTGGTGACAACGTTGGTGATACTGCTGGTATGGGTGCAGACATCTTCGAATCATATGTAGGATCAATCATCGCAACGATGTTTATTGGTTCAACTCTAGGTTCAGTTGGAGCAACAATTCTTCCAATCGTTATTGTTACTGTTGGTTTAATTGCTTCTGTTCTTGGAATACTTTCAATGAACGTTCTTAAGAATTCAAATCCATCTCAAGCACTTCGTTACTCACCAATCATTGGTTTAGTAGCTCTTTTTGCTGGTTCGTATTTCATTGTAGATGCTCTTAAGTTCACAAATGACATTTTTCCATTCGCAATGGGTCCTTACTACGCAATGATAATCGGTTCACTTGTTGGACTTTTCATTGGTCTTGTAACTGAGTACTATACATCTGGCGAATTTAATCCTGTTAAGAAAATTGCTGAAGCTGGTAAAACTGGTTCTGCAACAAATATCATCGCTGGTATCGCAGTAGGAATGTACTCAACAGTTATTCCTGTCTTCCTTATTTGCCTTGGGATTTTTGCAGCTAACTACTTCGCCGGTCTTTACGGAATTGGTATCGCTGCAGTTGGTATGCTTGCTACAACTGGTGTAACAATGACTGTTGATGCTTACGGGCCAATCGCAGACAACGCTGGTGGTATTGCTGAAATGAGTGAGCTAGGACCTGAAGTAAGAAAAATTACTGATGGACTTGATTCACTTGGAAATACAACTGCTGCAATCGGAAAAGGTTTCGCAATCGGTTCTGCTGCACTTACAGCTCTTGCAATGTTCTCTGCATATGCTGCTGCTGTTAAACTTGATTCAATCAATATCATGAATCCTAAAGTTGTAATTGGACTTTTCATCGGTGGAACTCTTCCATTCTTTGTTGGTGCTAACACAATGAGTGCTGTTGGGCGTGCTGCTCAAGAGATGGTTGTTGAAGTTAGACGTCAATTCAAAGAAATTCCAGGAATAATGGATGGAACTGGTGAGCCAGATACTGACAGATGTATCGCTATCGCTACAAACTCTTCACTTAAAGAGATGATCCTTCCAGGTATGGCAGCAATCTTAGCTCCAATCCTAGTTGGTTTTATTCTCGGTAAAGAATCTCTTGGTGGTATGCTTGCTGGTGCAACTGTTACTGGTGTTCTTCTTGCACTCTACATGGCAAATGCTGGTGGAGCTTGGGATAATGCAAAGAAAGCAATTGAGCAAGGTCACGTTGAAGGTGAAGCAAAAGGTTCAGAGGCCCACAAAGCTGCTGTTACTGGCGACACTGTTGGAGATCCATTCAAGGATACTTCCGGACCTGCCATGAATATCTTAGTGAAGCTTATGAGCATTGTTGCTCTTGTTATCGCTCCACTTCTATAATTTAAAATTTAGTTTAGTTTTAAATATTTAGGCCTCCCATTGGGAGGCCTTCTTTTTGTTCCCTTAACAAAACTTACATCACAAGATATAGTATCACTTCTAGGAGATGCTATGATCAATGTTTCAAACATTACTAAAATAATGGGTGGCGCCCCCCTTTACACTGGTGCAAGCTTTCAAATATACGAAGGTGAAAAAATCGGTCTCGTTGGCCCCAACGGATCGGGAAAAACAACCTTCTTTCGTCTGATTGTCGGAGAGGAAAGACCTGATGAGGGTGCAGTCAGCATTCAGGCCAATACACGTATTGCCTACTTCTCTCAAAATGTTGGGGAGATGCGTGGAACAACTGCTCTCCAAGAAGTTATAAATGGAAATGAGAGAGTCAGCGAATTAGCAGCGCGACTAAAAGTTTATGAAGTGCAACTGTGTGATCCCGACCTTGATCCAGATGAGATGAATAAAGTACTAGACCGAATGGGAAACGATCAAACCGAATTTGAAAAGCTTGGTGGCTATGAAGTGGAATCCAATGCTCAAGAAATTTTAACAGGCCTAGGAATTACACCAGAGGAACATCTTAAGCCAGTTGAAGACTTCAGTGGTGGCTGGAAAATGCGTATTGCTCTTGCCAAAGTTCTTATTCTACTACCAGACCTTGTACTGATGGATGAGCCAACCAACTACCTCGATATGGAAACTATTTTATGGCTTGAGGAATGGCTAAAAAATTTCAAGGGTGCAGTTCTCATGACAACCCACGATCGCGAGTTTATGAATAGCGTTGCAGAAAAAATAGTTGAGGTTTCCCACGGAAGAGTCACAACCTATTCTGGGAACTACAATTTTTACCTCACTGAAAAGGAAGTCCGTAAAAAGCAAAATGAAGCTGAGTTCTCGAGACAACAAAGTATGCTAAAAAAAGAAGAGGAATTCATTGCTCGATTTAAGGCACGCGCATCCCATGCTGCCCAGGTTCAATCTCGTGTAAAAAAGCTTGATAAGATTGATAGAGTAGCGCTTACTCAAGATGACGATGAAATGAGCATTCAGCTCCCGCCCATTCCTCGTGGTGGAAATGATGTCGCAATCATCAAAGATCTCTCAAAGACCTGGCAGAACTCAGATGGCTCACCTAAGCCTGTTTTTAAGGGGCTCACGGCAACTGTAAGACGTCAGGAACGAATTGCCCTAGTCGGAGTTAACGGCGCAGGAAAGTCTACATTTCTGAAGGTATTGTGCGGACATACTGAGGCAACAGCGGGTGAAGCAAACCTAGGGCCGAGTATTGATGTTGGATACTTCGGCCAGTTCACCCTAGATGTACTAAATAAAGAGAATACCATTTTAGATGAAGTCCAGAGTAAGCTTCCTGCGGCCTCTGATGGATTCATTAGAAATTTACTAGCGGCCTTTCTTTTTAAGGGAGATGACGTCTTTAAAAAGATAAAGTACCTATCAGG
>JAGLCH010000036.1 GCA_023146355.1 Bacteriovoracaceae bacterium
AAGGGAACTCTTACGATAAAAGATAATTTAATAGTTTTGAGCTCTAATCAAAATGGTGTCATAGAAAATCGTGTAGTTACTTCAGAATCCCCTCGAACACTAAAGCGGATCAAATCTCACGTTAAAGATAATTACTTTTTTGAGTTTACAGGGGAAGAACACGCCGAAGAGCTCATAGTAAAATCAACACCACTTATCCTTGGTGGTAGAACTTCAATTGAGGGAATCCTTGAACACGACAACTTACTAGGCTACTCCATCAATGGAATCCCCGCCAATTACGGAAGAACAATGCTTGTCAACAATACGGCATTCAATAATGAAAGTAAAAAATACTACATTGGAAAACCGGTAAAGGCCCAGGGTCATTACTTAGATAATGGTGAGTTTATTATCACCTCAATACTAGAAAACAATCTTTTCATTGCGGGAGAGACAGAACTCACCCCTGAAAATCAAGGTCATCAAAAGTTTACCAAAGATCCATTTGAGTACATTTTAAAAGAGATGCCTAAAAATAGTATATCCCAAAAGGCGAAGGCCTTCAGAGGAACTATGCATGAAGATAAAGGCTATACCGCAAAGCCGGGAGAGCAGGTGCTTCTTCTTACGCTCAGCGGCCGCCAAGGTGATGATGCTGGCACAGCAGGAGGACACTTTGCATTTGGAATGGGCGTAGTTCAAGACGATGAAAAGCGTTCTATCAAAGGTGAGTATCACAATTTCTATTTCGAAGGAGAGAAAGAAATTATCGCTGGTAATACTGCACTTAATAATTACTATGGTCACCTCATTCAAGGACAGCAAAACTATCGTCCTACATACACCCTTGTCATTTATGGAGTTTCAAAAAAGCGTCTTAAAATGGCAAAAGAGATGATGGAAATTCAACTTGAAAGAGCGAGATCAGAAAAAGGTCTAGAAATAACTCAGTACTATAACTGTACAACAACTGGGATTGATTCACTTCTCAGTGTAGGTATCAAAGGAATTAACCAAACATTTCTTCACGGACTATTTGATACCAAAAAACTCGTGACCAAAAACCCATTTTTCATGAAAGATGGAAAACCAAGAGGAAGTAAATTTGACTTAGCCTATGCTGCTGTAACCGATATGGCAGACTATATTCCCCGAAATGCACTAGAATCTTTTGTAAAGCTTCTAAGGAGCAAGAGACAGCGTAGAAAGCTAGGTGCTAAAAGAATAGACTATGTCTTCATTCCACAAACTCCTTCAGATCGCCCAACTGGAGGAATCTCTTTAAATGATATTTCAGAGGGATTAAAGTTTAACAAATACTATGAATCCGACCTTACCCAAAAAGAGATCGATGAGGTTCTATACGACATTGACTAGGCTCCCCC
>JAGLCH010000360.1 GCA_023146355.1 Bacteriovoracaceae bacterium
TTGTGTATTCACTTCCTAGATTATTTGGAACAAGGTCAGTTTTAATAAATTATCGTCACGTTATTAACTCTTTAATAAGAAAGCCTGGGGCCTTTGAGAACTACACTTATAAAGAAGAACTATTTCCTACACAAAACTTTAAAGATGTCTATGAGAGATTAATAGAAGACAAAAAGTTAGATCATAGATCTTCAAACTTGGAATATTTAAGAATTTTAAAACTGGCAGCAGACAATATGGAGGAGGATGTTGACACAGCAATTGCCATGCTTATTTCAAACAACAATAGTAGCAGTAACGACGAACTACCGTTAACAGTAGATACAATTTCAAATTTAATATTAGATAAATCTGTCTTAGAAATAGATGATATAAAAATCTCACCTGATTTAAATATTTACGATCATCTTTTTCTAAGCTGTAAATCAACAACAATAGGAGAAGAAAATAATGACGAATACGAAGACACTAGCGAAAGAACCTACCACTGATCTTTTAACAAGTAACCTTTTGAAGCAGTTAAACTTATCATCTTTTGAGACACACTTAGAAAATATTGATCAAGTCGCAATTAAAAATGACTGGAGCTATGAACTTTTTCTAAGAGAACTATGCCTTATAGAGCTTGATAGTCGAGCAGAGAGAAAGACGTCGAGATTAATAAAGCAAGCAAAGATACCTCCGAAATATACAATCGAAAATTTGAATCAAAAGTTATTATCGGCAAAGATAAGAAAAACGCTTTCAGTCTTACTCAAGGGAGAATTTGTTTCAACTGGTGGGAATATATTGGTATTTGGACTGCCAGGGAGAGGAAAAAGTCATCTGCTCGGAGCACTTGCTAGAGAACTAATTTTAAATCATGGAATTAGCGTGTACTTTACTCCGACATTTAAAATTGTGGAGTCACTTTTAATTGCAAAGAAAAACTTAGAATTAGAAAAGGCATTAAAAAAACTTGATAAATTTGACGTTCTAATTCTTGATGACATCGGCTACGTTCAACAAAGCAAGGATGAAATGGAAGTCCTATTCACATTATTTTCAGATAGATATGAAAGAAAAAGTATAATGCTCTCAAGCAATCTTGTCTTCTCAAAATGGGATCAAATTTTCAAAGATAAAATGACAACAATGGCCGCAATCGATAGGTTAATTCACCATGCGACAATTATTGAATATACAGGAGAAAGTATCAGGGCCTCAGAGGCAAAAGCAAAGTTGTCATAAAAGATTTCATGATTTTCAGAATTCACTCAAAATCTTAAAGCAATAAATCTTATCTAGCTTAAATAATAATGTACTAAATTAATATTTGACTGTTTAAAAATGGGTAAAAGTAACTGTCG
>JAGLCH010000361.1 GCA_023146355.1 Bacteriovoracaceae bacterium
GTACACAGATCTTTGACCGCAGCTGTTGAGTCCCACCTAACGGTTACCACCTCAGTCTCACCTCAGGTTACCACCACGCAGTTTTTAACGAATGACTTCTTCTCTATTTAACACATCTTCTTTTTTAGTTCCTGCTGCTCTGTAACTTTTTCCACTAAAAATCGTCACGCTAGCTCTATCGAATATTCTATCGATTGCCGCCGATGCCAGGACTGGGTCAACGAATACTTCAGGCCATTCTCCAATGTCTCTATTTGATGTCAAAATCATCGCTGTGCTGTACTGGCGCCGATCGAGTAAGTCAAAGACCTCTTCTGATACTTCACGACTTAAACTTACAACTCCCCAGTCATCCAGTATCCAAAGGTTTGAACTCAAAATCTTTTTGAAAAGTATCGATAACTCATTTTTTGCCTTCGCCTTGATAATATCCTCCGATAGTCTTTTAAGAGATGTCCAGTAGACTGTCATTCCTGAGTACACTGCTTTTAATCCAATTGCTGATGCCAAATGGCTCTTCCCTGTTCCAGGTTGTCCGAGAAACAAAACGATCCCGTTATCTCTTACAAATTTAAGATCAGCGACATCCTCAATTCTACTTCGATTAATCGATGGGTTAAATTTCCAGTTAAACTGCTCAAGACTTTTTACCTCTGGGATCTTTGACCTTTTAATCCTGCTCATTAGCTTTCGCTCCTTCCTAGCGTCAACCTCTCGCTCTAACAGGCTTGTGATCCATTCGAGATTAATATTATCTCCGCTACTGTGAATAACCTCCCCAAGATCATCTGCTGCTGTCGTCAGCTTTAATTCTCTTAGATACTGTTCTACTGCATTAATTCCCACATTTTCTCCTTAGTGAATTGTGATCCCATATTCTTTCGGGTCTCTTAAAAATTTGTTTTTTGAAGATTTTTCAATCGTCTCTTTATCCTTTGGCATGATATTTATAAACCTCATCACTCCTTGGTATCCGAGGCGATCGCATTCAAGCGCATACTTGCATGCCAGATTAACTTGATCTTTTCCGTGGTCCTTATCGAGACTCAGTATTCCCCATATACTTCTGGTATCAACGTAGCCTCGTCCCCGAAGTAAAATAACTTCCACCATCTCTTTGACATCTTCACCAATCTTCGCGGCCTTAGTCAGTAGGTAGTCGTTATCTTGCATGATTTGTTCATGCGGTTTCAGATGGTATTTTTTTTATTGATTTGGCCTGGTGTGATGAGCTAATCCTTGTATGAGTTTCAAGGAGCTTTCCTTTGAAAAAGATCTCAACTATCTTTGAACTGCCAATAACAAAGACTTGATCACCGATGCGCTCTTCTCCCACAGAGTAGTATTTATTGCGAAAACGAACACATCCATCCTTTCTGACTTTTCCTGAGTGATACTCTTCAACAGAGTATTCAAGAGGTGGTAGTGCACTTAATGCTATGATCTCATTTTCTAGAAACACTTCGATCGGCCTTAGTCGTGTTGTCCCATGCTTTCGTTCATTGGCCACAACCATCTTTCGATCGATATATCTCTGCGCCTCTTCGATTGAATCCCATTCTCCATGTGCTTCATAAAGCCTTCTAACGTACGGAACGGCCTTCTCAACCTTTCCTTTCTTCTGAGGATCTCTTGGAGGCAATAGCTCTGCGATGATGCCATAGTGGCCACAAAATCGTTCAAAGGCCGGATTAAGAATTGCTTCAAACTTTGATGCCTCAGTAGCAAAGCATTTTGGATTATCAGATGTTATTTTGAGTGGAGTTCCGCCCATCTCGCTAAGCATGCTACTAATGGCCTTGAGGGTTTCGTCAGTTGAGTTCCCCCAGACTAGCCTTGTCATCATGTATCGAGAAAAGCCCATTACCCCAACAAGAAACCAAAGCGTTTTTTTCTTTTTTGTAACTGGGTCAATAACATCACAAAGCTTCCCCCAATCGAGCTGTAGAGATTCTCCGGGAGCATCGAGTATTTCAGGAATTACACGTTTGGTAATATTTCCTTTTGAATTAAGGTTGTGACGTTTGATGAAACGGAAGAATGAAGACCGAGAGACTTCAGTGGCGACCTCGAATGGAAGCTCCTCCCAGATAGTAATAAGATGCCAGCCAGCTTCTATTCTGTCTTTGACCCACTCTTTGTGCTCAAGTAGTGCCTGATCTGCTTCGGAAACTGGTCCATCATATCTTTCTTCAGAGTAGTCAAATAGAGCTTGGGGGTATGGTGGAAGGGGAGTTCCCGATAGATAACCAAGCGAGACGGCCTGCTCTTTGATTTGGCCAACACGCTTTTTTCCGACTTTTTCTTGTTTTGCAATTGAGTTGGATGATCTTTTGAGAATCAATAACTCCACAATTTTTCTATCCACGGCACACTTCTCCATAAAGCGATCCATAATGACCTCCTGTCTTACTTGGAA
>JAGLCH010000362.1 GCA_023146355.1 Bacteriovoracaceae bacterium
CTAATGATTTGATTTTCTCGAAGAGAACTCTCCCTAAGATCTGAGGAAAGAGTCCATACTCGAGACCATGCGCCGAGAGAGCGAGAAAGGATTATTCCAATCCAGGACACAAACATAAGAGGCTCAAGAAATAAAAAAGATAAACCTGAAAACATAATTAGAGTTGAAGCGGGCTCACCTTCGCGGTGTATAACTGCCGCTCCCCATAGAAGAGAAAGACCAACACCGAGTGGAATTAGTGGCCTTGTTACAGAAACGATTGCCCCTGTGATATAATAATTATGTAGCTCTTTAAATGACCACGATTTAAAAATATCGATAAAAGAAGACTCTGATCCGTAGTTTTTAATTGTCCTCTTTCCAATATAAGACTCCATAATGAAATTTTGAACTTCACCTTGGTAGTGTTGAATTGAGGTATAACGAACTTTATTTTTTGATGCCACATAAGTAAAGAATGCAAGAGCAAGAAACATCGGAGATAGTGTCAAAATAAGTGAAGGATGAATTGCCATAATTTTAGGTATAATAATGACGGAAGCGATAATAACATTACAGACCTGAAGTAAAACAAATCCAACGATTGCTCTTACATGTTCGAGGTCATTGTAAAGAACCTGAAACAATTGCCCTGAAGAATAATTGCTGTACCGAGAAGGGTTTACTCTCTCCATTTCCATTAAAACTTCTGACCTTAAGTTACGCTGAAATATACGTGCAGGATAAAAGAATAGTAACCTAGAAGCAGTTCTAAACACGAGGATTGAGGCCGCTAAAAGAAAAAGGTGATAAATATTAAGAGCAGGTCCGCCCCCTACCATATCGGCAAGGTCCTTGGCGTATTCGGGAAAAAGACTTTGAACGTAATGAGTTCCCACAAGAGAAATAATCGCAACTATATAGAAAGGAGAGAACTCAACTATTTGATTGGCAACTACGCGAAATATATTCTTTTGAATACGTTGTTTCATTTGCCCCGACCATACCAAAAGGGAGGGCCTTTATCAACGATAGGAAGTTAGCCTACTTATAGTTCCAAGAGCAAGTTCCATCTGGATTGTCTTTTACCACAACGCCAGCTTCTGCTAATTTATCGCGAAGCACATCTGCCTGGGCCCAATCTTTGGATGCTCGTGCCGCTCTTCTCTCCTCAACAAGTTTATCGATATCGGAGTCGTTCGAATTATCACTTCCTTGCAGTGCCTTCCTTGAGGTATTGAGCTTCAAAATTAATTCAGCAGGGTTTTCATGAACAAGCCCTGTGGCCTCTTTAGTGAAGTTTAAGATACAGGTAATAAGATGCTTAACATTGTCATTCATCTTCATCTTACTTGAATAATCGCCAAACTCATCTAAATATTCACGATTTACAAAGCGGATCATTGTAAAGAACTGCCCCATGGCGCCAGGAATATTAAAGTCGTTTGCCAACTCTTTTTTCATTGCGGGCAACACCTTTCCAAGGTTGACTAAGTGATCGTTGGGAGCAATCTCGCTATAGTTGTGTTTTTTAGCATGTTCAAAATTTATAATAAACTTATGAATTCGCTCACAGTCACGGATTGCCCTTTCAATTGAATCTTCAGACCACTCTATTACAGAACGGTAATGAGCAGATGTAAGGATCTGCCTAAGGACTTCACCACCAAAAGTTTCATTGAAATTTCTAATTGTAACAACATTCCCTAAAGACTTGCTCATCTTTTCTTTGCCAAAATTTAAGAACTGATTATGGACCCAGCAGTTACAAAACTTAACCCCGTTGGCGGCCTCAGACTGAGCAATTTCATTTTCATGGTGTGGGAATATTAAATCTATTCCCCCATGGTGGAGATCAATTGTCTCTCCGAGAAATTTCTTTGCCATTGCAGAACACTCTATATGCCAGCCAGGACGTCCCTTTCCCCAAGGAGAATCCCAAGAGGGTTCGCCCTCTTTTGCCGGTTTCCAAAGAACAAAGTCTGATGGATGCTTTTTATGAATATCAACTTCAACACGTTTACCGTGCTCAAGGCTATCTAGGTCTTTCATTGAAAGCTGTCCATAAGCTTTAAACTCAGGAACATGATACAGGACCTCTCCATTGTGATTATAGGCGAAATTTTTCTCAATAAGAATTTCAATCATTGAGATAATTTCAGGCATGGTTTCACTAACTTTTGGAGTGTGAGTAGCTGGAAGCATTCCAAGTGAGTCCATATCCTTTAAACACTCATCAACAAAGCGCGAGGAGTGCTCAAGGGCATCTACTCCATTCTCTTTTGCTCGATTAATAATTTTATCATCTACGTCTGTGAAGTTACGCACATAAGTAACTTCATATCCAAGTGCCTTGAAAACTCTATGAATTATATCGCCTACCACTAAGGCCATAGCATTCCCCACATGGAGGAAGTCATAGGTGGTTGGTCCACAAGAGTAGAAGCTTAGTTTCCCCTCTTCAATTGGAGTAAAGTTTTCTTTTGAATGTGATAAGTCGTTGTAGACCTTAAGGTTCATAGGAGTTGTCATAATTACCTCAAGCGAGCGCTAAATACTTTAAGTGGTGTAAGAGTCGCGGTGGTTTTTAAGTCGGAGCCATGTGCCTGACGAGTAAGAACTCCACGCATTCCCATAAAAAGGAATTTACCTTTAATTTTTAATTCTTTTTTAATATGTGTGCTCCACTCTCCAAAATGTTCTTCAGTGGCATATTCAATACCAGAGTCAACCATCTCACCTATTTTCCCTGCAAGATAATCCTTAATTGCAGGAGTACTCTCCCAAGAAAAGATATCTTCTAGTGCTTCATCAGCAGCTATTGATTCTAAAAAGAGTGAATCAATGAATGGATTGAAGTCCTTAAAAAAGTTACATTTTTCTTTGTAAAGCTCACAGGCCTTTGCCTTCCATTCAGGAGTTTGATCAAAAAAGAGCGCCCCTTCGGGGATTGCAGATGAGACAGCGGCCACAAGAGCATCTGTATCAAACTTTCTAATATACTCTCCATTTACCCAACCAAGCTTTGCCATATCAAATGTTGCAGCAGACTTATTGAATCGATTCATATCAAAGACAGATAGTATCTCACTTGGAGTGAAAATATCTGTTTCATCAGGGTGGCTCCATCCAAGAAGACATAGGTAATTATTAAGAGCATCGGCAAGATAACCATCTTCTCGGTAAAGACCCACAGCAGTTGTTCCGTGACGCTTTGAAAGCTTCTTTCTATCGTGACCGACAAGAAGGGAAACATGTCCAAAAACGGGTGGAGTAGCATCAAATGCTTCATAAATCATGAGCTGGCGAAGTGTATTTGGCAGGTGATCTTCTGCACGAATAACGTGGGTGATTTCCATCTGCCAATCGTCAATCACACAGCAGAAGTTATAAACAGGTAAACCATTTGAACGCATAACAACAAAGTCGCCAATCATTCCATTAGGAAAAGTTATCTCGCCGCGAACCTTATCGACAAATGTATAGTCTTTCTTTGGTGCCTTGAAGCGAATGACTGCCTCTTCGCCGTTTGCCATTCTCTTTTTTGCTTCTTCAGTTGAAATACTGTGACAGGTTCCGTCATAAGTGGGGTCAGCATTTTCAGCTTCGGCCTTTGCCTTTTTAGCTTCAAGCTCCTCTTGTGAGCAGAAACAGTAAAATGCTTTTTCACTATCAATCAGTTGATCTGCAAATTTCTGGTAGAGCTCTGTTCTTTCAGACTGACGGTAAGGACCAAACTTTCCAGGCTTATCAGGACCCTCATCGTGGTCAATTCCCAACCACTGTAGATCTTTCAGCACCATTTCTTCTGACTCTTTGGTGCTTCTTGCGACATCAGTATCCTCAATGCGAAGAACGTAGGTTCCTCCCATGGCCTTTGAAAAAATGTAATTGTAAAGAGCGGTTCTTGCGCCCCCAATATGTAGATATCCAGTTGGACTTGGTGCAAATCTCACGCGTACAGACATTAGCTTAACTCCTTAATATGATTCGGCTAAGACTACATGAGTAAAGGCGTGTTGAAAACTCAAAAAAAAATCCCGAAGGAGCTTAAACCTTCGGGATTCCACACAACAAAAAAATATAAATTAATTAATTAAAACAAGAGTTGATTTTGGAGGCAACTTCTACTTTGTTATCACCAGCAGAAAGGGCAATCTCTTCTGCTAGCATCTCACGACACTGTTCGAGCATTTTTTTCTCACCAAAGCTTAAGCTTTTAACGGTTTTGAGTAAAAAGAGAGCGCGAAGAACTTCTGCAATTTCAATAATTGATCCTGTTTTGATCTTATTGAGATATTCACGGTGTCTTCTATTCCAAGTGGACTTATCAATCTTTATATCGTGATCTTGAAGAAGTCCGTAAACCTCTGTTACTTCACCAATTTCAACTAATTTCCTAGCACCATCTTCACTTTTAGTCGGTACCATGACAGTCATACCATTAGAAATCAATCTGATGATATAAAATGAAACAACAGACTCACCTAGATCGCGGTCTTCAACATCACATACCTGACCTACTCCATGACCTGGACAAACAGCGTAATCTCCAACTTGAAACATTATTACCTCCACGTAATATACTCTTATAAAGTACATGCTTTTCGCCTTTGCCGCAATGCGCCATGAACTATTTACACGGTAGGCTTAAAGTTTTTGTAGAAAAGAGATTGAGCAGGTATAAACCCCGCCAAAATAAAAAAGAGACCATTAAGTCTCTTTTTATATATAACTGAAATTAGATCTTTTGTAACATATTTTCAACAACTTAAAATCGAGTAAAGATCTCCCCTTTTTCAAAGAAAAAAGCAATTTCGCGCTCAGCAGATGTCTGTGAGTCTGAGCCATGAATGGCATTGGCCTGCATCGACTTGGCATAAAGTTTTCTTATTGTCCCCTCATCAGCATCTGCAGGATTTGTATCCCCCATGATCTCACGATTGCGAAGAACAGCATTGTCACCCTCGATAACGACTAAAACACAGGGAGCAGAAGTCATAAAGTTAACTAGACCTCCGAAAAAGGGACGCTCTTTGTGCTCAATGTAGAATCCCTCAGCCTTTTCTTTTGTAAGGTGAGTCATCTTCATAGCAGCAATTTTTAATCCTGCTTTCTCGTAGTGGGTAATAACCTTTCCAAGTACATCATCATTGAGTGCATTAGGCTTGATTATACCAAGAGTTCTTTCTACTGCCATAAATACTCCTTATTCGTCATTACGAATTATTAGTTTTAATGTGCTAGGGATATCAAAGATAGAGTCAACAACGTGTACGCCACATTCTTTCATCACCTCAACCTTATCGGCCACAGACTCCTCCTTATCATTAATGATCGCTCCGGAGTGTCCCATTCGCTTGCCTCTAGGTGCAAAGGCACCGGCCATAAAAGCAATAATGGGCTTTGTCATATGTGTTTTCGCCCACCTGGCCGCTTCTGCTTCTGATATCCCTCCAATCTCGCCAATAATGAGGACGGCCTCAGTATCGTCGTCCTGCTCATAGAGCTTCAAGATATCTATAAAATTTGTTCCAGAAATAGGGTCTGCTCCAATTCCAACGCAGGTTGACTGTCCAATTTCTTCAGATGAGAGAAGTTGAACAATATCATAACTTAAGGTTCCAGACCTAGAAATAACACCAACTTTTCCCGGCATATGAATATGCCCAGGCATAATTCCAAGTTTACTCTCCCCTGGAGTGATAACTCCGGGAGTATTTGGACCAACTAAGATCGTATTACTTCTATCAAGATATGATTTAACTCTAGTCATATCTCGAGTTGGAATGCCATCAGTGATACAAACAACGAGAGCAATCTCTGCTTCAATGCATTCAACAATAGAGTCTGCCGCATTTGCAGGTGGTACAAAAATGAGAGCAGCATTGGCCTCGGTTTTCGCCTTGGCCTCAGACACAGTATTAAATACTGGAAATCCTTCGTGAATTGTTCCGCCCTTACCTGGAGTAACTCCTCCAACAAATTGAGAACCGTAGTCACGGGACTGTAGAGAATGAAAAGTTCCTTGGTGTCCTGTGAAGCCACAAGTTATAAACTTTGAGTCGCGGTTAATTAGGATTGCCACTACTCCTCCTTCCTTAAATGCGCGATTGCTTTCTCGGCAGCATCTTGCAGATCGGTGGCCGTTTCATAGGCGATATTAGAGTCCTTCAAAAGTTTTTTTCCTAAAGCAACATGAGTTCCGTCCATTCGTACTACGAGTGGAACCTTGCGGTCTGATCCATTCAAAGCAGATAGTATGCCACTGGCAACAATATCACACTTCATAATCCCACCAAACACATTCACAATAATTACCTTAACTTTTGAATTGCTTAGAAGATTTTTAAATGCATCCTCAACGGAGTGCTTATTAGCATTGCCAGTTAGGTCAATAAAATTTGCTGCAGACTCTTCTAGTCGCTCAAGAACATCAATAGTTGCCATCGCAAGACCAGCTCCGTTACAAAAAACGCCGATACTTCCTTCAAGCTCTAAGTAGCTGTAGCCCTTCACCACATCGGCATCTGCCAGATCAGGGGCATCAGCGATATAATGAATAATATCTTCTTGCCTAAAGAGAGCATTTTCATCAATCTGTATTTTTGCATCAAGTGCAATGATCTCTTTCTCTTCGTTAATGACAAATGGATTAATTTCTAAATTTAAGCAGTCTTTTTCAATATAGATTTGATAGAGGTCTCGAAAAAAGACACACGCTTTGGAAACTTGTTCATTCTTAAGGCCTAGTCCGTAAGCGAGTTTTCTTCCCAGTGAACTAGAATAGCCAACAGCAGGGTCAATAACTGCGCGAACTATTTTTTCAGGAGAACCTTCAACTAAATCATCTAGTAGCTCTCCCCCCATATCTGATGCCATCATAACGACGCGACCAATTCGACGATCGAGTGAGATTGCAACGAGATACTCTTGCTCAAACTCTATTAGGGGTTCGATCAAAAGCTTCTCAACTTTCCTAGTCAATAGGCCATTTTGTGTCGTGATAAGGCTCTTATTTAGAATGTCTTGGGAATATTCTCTGACTTCATCAATAGATTCAGCAAAGCGAACGCCACCTGACTTCGCTCTACCGCCAGAACAGATCTGGGCCTTAACAACCCAAGAGGGTGATTCAATCTTTGAGGCCGCGGTAACTGCATCCTCAGAGCTGGATACAACATACCCCTTAAGTGTTTGAACACCGTAAGACCGAAGCAGTTCTTTTGCTTGGTACTCGTGAATATTCATCGTTTAAACTCCTAATTTATCAAACAACTCATATTAATCGCGAAGATAGTGACAAGCTAGGAGCACTGCAAAAAACTGAGGTATTATCAGGGCTAAAGGCTAGATAGCTGCTCTTCAATTTTATGTATTCGCATTTTTCCTAACTCTTCAAGTTCATTGAGTTTCCCCTGGAACTCACGAAGCAACTTGAGCCGAGACTTCTTCCTTAGTTTACGGTACTGATTAAGCTTTCCCGTCATTTGAGATACTAGGACCCCAATCTGCTTACCAAAGTTAACTAATCTTTGATATTCCTTTGATAGCTCAGAGTCTGACTCTATCAGGCTAATTTGAATTTTTTTGTTTTCCACTGTAAGTGTCTGATAGATTGGGGCAATCTCATTTATATAGGTCCTCTCAAATCTTTTTACCGCTCCTCTTTTATTGAACTCAATCAGGGTTTTACCTAGTAGTTCGTTGAGGCGCTTAAGAATGGAGTGATATGTACGGTAACGCTCAAGGACTTCTTGAACAGGTAATAATCGCCTCTTTTTCTCCTCAGTCTTATACTTCTTAAGAGCAGACTGAAACGAGTCGAGGCCAGCAAATCCAAGAATAAACTCCCCCCTATAGAGGAAGTGGTCATTGACTTCTCTAATGCATTTTATAAAGTTAAAAACTTCTAAATTTCGGAGTGCCTTTAAAAACTTAATCCGAAGGCCGGTATTGAGCCCTCGAACCTTTAACATGTAGAGTCCCTTTTCGATTCGGTCTGAATCCTCAAGTCTCAGGTCTTTAAAAATAGCGACATTATCATTCATTTGAGCAATTGAGGAGATCTGTACTTTTTCCTTTGCCAAAACCTTACCGCTAAAAGAGCTCAAGGTAAGATAGATAGTTGCAGAGTGATCATAATTACTAGCAAGGACAAAGTACTTATGGTTGGTGGATAGCGCCAGCTCGAAGCGGGGCTTAACAGACTTCACTTTCACTATTTTCATCAGACGCTGATAGTCCGAAGGACTTAAACCTTTCCCCGGAATTTCAACACTTGCCGAAAACATAAAGAAAGATAACCAAGCGAGAAGAACAATAAGAGATAACGCTCCCATCACGATCTTTATAATCTTCATCCCTCTGCCACAATTTCCTTGATTAGTTTCATTTGCGAGCTGAACAATTTCTGCTGGAGGTTCTTCATCAATTATTTCTTCTTCCGGAGCAATCTCCTCTTGAGGGATTGGAGGCAACTCTTCATCTTGAGGAGTTGGGGGAAGCTCAGGTGGACCTTTCTCTTCTTCAATATCTTCTTGGGGAATAGAAGGGATAAACTCTTCTTCAGTCTCTAGCTCAATCTCAGGTTCCAGCTCCAGAGCAACTTCTTTGATCCCCAAAAGTTGGTGAAAAGCGGGGGTGTTTTTCATTGGATTCCAAGTGGCCTCACCTTCCCGCCATACCAAGGTATCACCATCGATTTTTTTTGCGCTAAAGCGAATTTCAATATCTTTGTAATTAAATGGCCCCAAATGGCGGTCATTTAAGAATATGAACCAAAGCTTTGACATATTTTCCTTCAATCTTGTTAATTTAAGAACGTACGATCATAATAGTGTAAACCAAAACGATAAAAAGGTAAGAAGTTTTTATGGATAAGTTAGAAGAGTTTGAAAGGATTCAGGATATTCTTAGCACTAGAAAAAATGAGAGTATTGCCGATTTTTTCAGTGATGATTTAAATAAATTAAGCGAGGCAAATATTCTTATTGCCACATCTCCAAGTGACCTAGGAGTTTGTAGAAATGGAGGAAGAAGAGGAAGTTCCTTTGCGCCACAGTCGATTCTATCTATCGTTAAGAAAATGGCATCCCACTCTGCTCCTAAATCATTTGTAGTAGCACCAGTATCTGATGGATTAAGTGAAGAAAAAAACTTCTCCACTGCGCAGCTCGAAAGTGCCACTGCCTTAACTCGTCTCTACAGCGATTTCAACGGAAAGAGTATCCTTCATATTGGCGGCGGACATGACCATGCCTACACCATGCTTAAGTCCCTTGAGTTCTACAATAAAAAAATCAAGGTAATTAATATTGACGCCCACATGGATACTCGCGATGACCTTCATCCCCATTCCGGCACACCATTTCGCCAGTTCTCCAGCGAAGCGAAGGTTGACTATCATCTAGTTGAACTTGGCGTCCATAACTTCGTCAACTCTATAAGCACCATGAAACCTCTACCGCGGGGTGAAATGCAGATGATAACAACAAAGAGTCTACGCTCTGCCACGAAAAACTTCTCCGAAAACCTTGAGTTGTGGCTATCTGAAAATATCCCAATTGATTCTGATGAATTAGTTTACTTAAGCTTAGACTGCGATGCTATAGATGCCAGCAGGATGGAGGGAGTCAGTGCTGTCAATCACGATGGAATTCCCCTCCATGCGATCAAACAAATATTTTCTTATGTGCGGCACAATACAAAAGTTTTCATCTCCGGTATCTACGAGTATAACCCTGTTTACGATAACTTAAGCCAAAAAGGTGCCCGTGCTCTTGCCTCACTAATCTATGAAGAAGTTCTCTTTCCAGTGAGTTAAAGGTTGTATAGTATGTCTTCATGTACAAACTTAGAAGCTATCAGCAGGACTCTGTTGATAGCGCTATCAAATATTTCAAAAAAAAACGCGATCCAGCTGTAGTTGTGCTTCCCACGGGAGCAGGAAAAAGTTTGGTAATCGCAGAGCTTGCAAGGATCGCCAAGGGCCGTGTTTTAGTACTGGCCCATGTGAAAGAACTTGTTGAGCAAAATCACGCTAAGTACGAAAGTTACGATCTAAAAGCGGGAATCTACTCTGCTGGTCTGGGAAAAAAAGATTCAAGAGATAAAGTTATTTTTGGAAGTATTCAATCGGTTGCAAGGGCCGACAATAGCTTCTTCGATGGCTTTACCCTACTCGTTATTGATGAGTGCCACCGTGTAAGCCTAGAGGTCGATTCTCAATATGCTTCAGTAATTAAAAGACTGAAAAAAAGCAGTGAAAACATCTGTATTTTAGGCCTTACTGCCACTCCCTACAGATTGGGGCTAGGCTGGATATTTAATTATGGGAATGATGGGTCACAGAAAACGAGAGAGGAACGCTTCTTTAAAAGATGTGTCTTTGAATTACCTCTAGAATATATGATCAAAAATAAATATCTCACTCCGCCAGTCAAAGTGAATATTCCAGTCACCTGCTATGACTTTTCTGAACTTACAGAGTCGGGAAAAATGTACTCCACAACAGAAGTGGAAGAACTCATTCACCAGCAACGAAGGCTGACCCCTCTCATTATAAAAAATATTATTGATATTACAGAGAGCTACCACCGTAAAGGTGTAATGATTTTTAGTAGTACAGTAAAGCACGCGAGGGAAATCCTAGAGAACCTTCCAGTGGGAGATGCTCGATTGGTAATTGGTGATACCGATCTCGCCGAGCGCGATAAAATCATTGATGACTTTAAAAATCGAAAATTTAAATACTTAGTAAATGTATCTGTTCTCACCACAGGATTTGATGCTCCCCATGTGGATGTGATTGCAATCCTGCGTCCCACAGAATCAGTTAGCCTTTACCAGCAGATTATTGGAAGAGGCCTTAGACTTGATGATGCGAAAAAGGACTGCTTTGTCCTCGACTACACCGGAATGAGTCATGATATCTACAGCCCAGAGGTTAGTGACAAAAGGCCTACGAAGGAGTCAGTCCTTGTTCAGGTAAGTTGTCCTGAGTGTGGATTTGAAAATGATTTTTGGGGAATGACCAATTGCGATGGAGAGATGATTGAGCACTACGGCAGAAAGTGTCGAGGTGGATCACAAGATCCAGAGACCTATGAAATCACACCATGCGGATACCTATTTCGCTTTAAACTTTGTGATAAGTGCTCCTGCCAAAATGATATAACAGCGAGGGAGTGTAAAAACTGTAATAACGTTTTAATAGATGCCGATGCAAAATTAAAGCAAGCAAAGCTTTCAAAACACGCTCACATATTAAGGCCAGATTCAGTTCAATTTGAAGAGAGAATTGATAAAAATGGAAATCCATTTTTAGAAATTAGGTATTATGACTACGATGCAGAGTATCTTTCAGAATATCACTACCTCAATAATCAAACGAGTCTCAAAAAGTTCAATATCAATTTCCTAAGATCCCATATGAGAAGACCTGAGCTAAACCTAACGATTGAGTCAATTGATGAAGTCATTAAGTGGCAGGCACTGCTTCGACGACCAATGTATATCATTGCAAGGAAACAGGGCAAGTTCTGGAAGATTACAGAAAAAATTTTTGTCGAAGAGCTGTAGTGCGGATTAAGGCCTACAACTATAGGTCAGCTTAAACGATGCCTTGAATTTTTTCTTTGATAGTTTTTCTTGAATACAGTCTGAGGCAATAAAGTTATTCCAGTCCACTCTCTTTTTGAGCTTATCACACCGACTTTTAGCTTCCCTGCGATACATCCCAACAGCAATATTACATGCCTTTCCCTGGTGATCTTCAATCGCAGAAACCTTAAAGTCGCCCCCTGCAACAGCAAAGGTACTTGTAAGAAAAAGAATAATGACGAGTAAGCTTTTCATAATAAACATCCTATTTAGTGTATTTAATAATTATAAGAGGTTACGGCGACAAAAGTCTACGAATGTCACTTACTGCCTAAACTGGAGAATATAACTTGGTTTTATTACTAATGGCGGCAATGAGAAAAGAGCAAAATCAAACACATAATAAAAAGGCCCGAAGAGAAAACTTCGGGCCTTTTTTGAGAGACATTAAATGGAGTTTCTGAAAAAATCCTTTTTTCGTAGCTCCTACACACACGAAACTATATAAGCAAGTACCGTGCCAACTTTAGACAAGGATAAGACATGCCCTAACTACTGGTAAATACGAGAAACTATATTCTGAAATAAAAAAGATATCGTCAAAAAGCTGACTGACGCGACGCAAACCTCGTCAAAAAAATTACCCCTTAACGGTATTCAAAAAATTGGCAAGCCGTTGAATTGAGGTTTCAAGGACATCATTAGCACAGGTGGCATCTGCAAAATTATAGAAACTTCCCACATGATGCCAAATTTTTTTCGTCTCAATTTGGACGATATCAATCTCAGAACTGTACTTGTCATCCATTTTATTTATAGTGATGCGCCCCTCTCGATATTCATCTGAGTTGATCTTTATAAAAAAATCTTGAGGATATTGTTCATTCATGCTTTTATCTCCGAGAAAACTCAGTATTTACCAAACCAAATGGAGATTTACCACTATCTATGTTGATCTACTCTAAAACCTCTCAAAGCTTTATTGCTCGTACTCAAAAGTACCTAGTACAAATAATGGAATCAGAAATGGGCCTTAATTTTAGGACTAAGAGGTTTGATTATGGAGATATGCACTATCCTATCCAATTAGTAGTATTTGAGAAGCCTGGTGAGCTCGGCCGATTTGACCCCCTCACCTACCAGCTAGGCCTTAGTAAGACACTGATGTACTCCACAGATACTGAAGGAATTAAAGACATCATCAGGCATGAGCTGGCCCACTTGATAGCTCACATCGACTTCGGTAATGGAATTTTGCCCCATGGAGCTGAGTTTAAGTCTATCTGTCAGCGCTATAATTGGGGCCCTGAAACGAAGCGTGCTTCAGTCAACCTGTCGGAGCAAGAGCTTTCTAAATCCCATACAGATATAAGATCTGAGCGAGTGATTGCTAAGGTTCAAAAACTATTAAAGCTCGCCTCCAGCGACAATGTTCACGAGGCTGAACTAGCGACAATCAAGGCAAATCAATTGCTCCTAAAGCACAATCTCGACCTCCTAGGCAGTAACGCCGATGACGACGAGGAGTACTGTGTAAAGAGAGTAATATGCGGTAAGCGAGTTCTTGGAAAGCACCACGCCATCTATGAAATCCTTACAACCTTTTTTGTCCATCCGGTATTTAACCACGGACAGGGGGGCTTTTATCTCGAAGTGATGGGAAGTAGGGCCAATGTTGAGCTTGCTGAGTACGTTGCAAACTTTCTGGATCATCAACTAGACAAACTTTGGACTGAAGCGCGTAAAGATCTTAGAGGAAAATCCGGAATTCGTCAGAAGAACTCCTACATGAGGGGCGCCTCCCGAGGCTACAAAAACAAGATTGAGGCCTCTAAAGCACAAGTGTGCAGTAGTAAGGATCTGGTCAAGGTTAATATGGGCCTTGCCCGTGGACTCAAAATAGTATACGGAAGACTGGGGAGCACAAGTTCACAAAGCAGAGACTGTTTAAGCTCTCGTGAGCGAGGTCAAAAAGACGGAGAGAATCTAAGTATCAATCCTGCAGTTAAAAATACGGGCCTAAGAAAACTCTTAAGCTTTTAATCAACCTCTATTATACTTATGAAATGAATAAAAAAGATTTTGATCCACTTAAGATTCTTGATATCACAAATAACATCCAAAATGCTGCGGGTGGTGCCATGTTTAACACCCACAGCTGTGAAGAGGTAAAGGTTAATATTCGCCCCAATAAAGATGTTGCGCTGGGAAAATTTAAATCTGATCCACTACTTCCAGGTTGCCATATTGCCCATCCCATAACGATTGAAGCAATGAGAAAAGACCTGTTTGTATTAGGAGATGAATTTATCGACCTCGAACTAAAGTACGAGTGCATTAAATGTAGGAAAGAGCTTGATCTACAATTTTGGATGTTTTGTCCTTACTGTGAAACCCCTTTCCCATCAGATTTATAGCCTAAAATAAAGGAGCGGCCGATGTCTGTTTCAAAATGTTATTTTTTGTAAGATTATTTGCTTTTACGGTTAAATAATTAATAAGTATTGTTCATATATAGAAATTTAGCTATAAGCTGTTACAACACACACACAAACACACGGCAACCAAAAACACGGAGACGTAGATTATGGAAACAATCAACGATTTTCACTCAGAGACAGAGTTAGCGGAACTGAAGAACATTCTGTTAGCGGAAAAAGAAAGAATCATGAATAAGCAGATTGACGAAACTCAATACTGTTTAGATCAAAACGAGCTTAGTGACCTTGTTGACGAAGCTAGTATCAACCTTCAAACACAACAAAACATTCGTTTCAAGAACCGAGAGAACTTCTATGTAAAGAAGGTAAACAAGGCACTTGATAAAATGAAGCGTGGGACTTTTGGTCTATGCGAAGAATGTGATGGTGAGATCTCATTTGAAAGACTTGTCGCAAGACCAGTTGCAGAAATGTGTATTGGATGTAAAGAAGAGTCTGAAATGGCAGAAAACAGTAACTTTTTCCAAAAGAAATCAAAATCTCTTGGAAAGACAATGCAGGAGATTGGAGGAAGATAATTCTTCCAGCTCCCTACTTAGCTTCTGTCGGACGTATTGCCCCAAATGCTTGTCTGACGAAGCTCTCAAGAACAGGTTCACCTGTTACATCATCAAAAACCCAGTTTCTGGCATAAAACTGATTGATATGAAAGGCCGCTTTTTTAGCGGCTTCTTCATTTTTAAATTCCACTGCTGTAATTAAGACTCTTCTGAGTTTTGCCTGCATCCCTCTAAGACAACCAGGGGGGTAGTCTCGACATTGGATACCACTAGCTAAATCCTTAGGAAGGATAAAATCAAGTGTCGGCTCAACTACTATGGCCTTTTTATAAATATCTAGTTTCGTCCAGTTCTCCACTTTAGAAGAGCATGAAAAAAGAAACAAAGTAATAAATAGCAGTGAAAATAAACGCACTGCTACCTCTTTGTTTTTTTACGTGCAAAGCCTGGGCTTCTCTTTACGTTCTTAGCTCTTTTTGCTGCTGCCGCTGCCTTTCGAGTAGGTGGAGCTTTTTTCTTTGCAGGGCCTTTAGATTTATTCATAAGCTCTAAAGGTCTGATTTTGAGAGTATCTTGCTCGATGATAGCTCTATTGATATTTGCAATGAGCTTCTCATCTTTTGCTGTCACGAAGTTGTAAGCAACACCTGGCTTTCCTTGGCGGCCTGTACGCCCCACTCTATGAATGTAATAAACAGAATCAAAAGGAAGATCATAGTTTAATACCCAAGAAAGACCATCAATATCGATACCACGAGCTGAGATATCAGTACTAATTAGAATTCCCTGCTCCTTAACAAATTTATTATAAGATTTTTTACGCTCTTGAGGAGTCATTGCTCCATGGAGGAGGTGAAATTTCTTATTTGGAAATTGCGCGAGTAAATACTTATGAAGTTCAGCTGCGTGTTCTTTCTGGTTAAGGAAGATAATCCCCTGCCCGCGACCAACTTTCTGAATATACTCCACAGTAAATTTCTGCTTCTCTGTGTAGGCCATAAAAATATTAAAGGTTTCAATATTCTGACGAATAAGATGAGTACCTTTAAGCATGAGCTCTTCAAACTGAACATCTGGGAATAGTGCTTTTCTGGACTCTTCAAACTTTAAAGGGATGGTGGCGCTGAAAAGTGCAATCTGTGGCCCAACAAAGAATGTTTTAATCTGAGCAATTTCTTTAGAGAATCCCGCATCAAGAAGCTGGTCGGCCTCATCTAGAATTAGCATACGAACATTGTTTCCAGCAATCTCACCCTTCTTAAGTGCTTGGTGAAGCTTTCCAGGAACAGTAATGAGAATATCCACAGGCCCATTCGTGGCGGATTGAATCTTTTTTCCAGACTCACCGCTAGCAAGAAGTCTTACACGACACTTAGCGTGGTGTGTAATACCTTTGATAACTCTTTGAACCTGACGTGCTAATTCTCTCGTTGGGGAGAGGACAATTACAAGTGGTGCACCATTTTCTTCATTATTCCCTTCTTTCTCTTCAAGTTTTTTTATGAGATTTATGGCGGGAAGTGCGTAGGCAAGGGTCTTTCCTGTTCCAGTTTGAGCTGCAACCGAAAGAGACTTTCCTTTAATAAGAAGAGGAATGGCCTTTTCTTGTACTTCTGTAGGTTTTTTAAATTTATTTTCTTTTAGGTAATCGAGGATATCCCAATTAGTGAACATCTTATCAAATGACATTATTTACTCTCCAAAATTAGATAGGGCCCGGATAAGCAGGCCCCCTATATAACTCTATTTTATAGCAAATGACTAGAAGAACAATCGGAAATTTGCAGCGTGAATTGCTGATGGAGTAACCCCATCTTTTTCTCCCACAAATGGGAGCTTTAACATGTACTCTAAATGACCAAAACCAAACTTTAGCTTAGGAGCGAGAGTGATATGCTCGTTATCAAGCATTGTTCTCATGCGAACTCCAATACGTCCTTTCCATACATGGATTCCCCAGTCTGCACCACCGTAGAGTCCATCCATCAATTCGTAATCGGCCTGGTAGTGAATTCCACTAAATGGCATAAAGGTTACAACTCCAAACTTAAAGAGGGCATCACCATGGAGGCGAAAGCGAGGATTCATTCCGTAATAAACATCACCTGCTTTATCTTTGTTATCATTTAAAGTAGCTAGTTTTAGCTCTTCAACAGCAGTCCACATTGAGTAGCGATTGGTCTTATAACCAACTTTGAGGTCATTTGCCAGATAGAGTGTTGAATTTAGATTTTTAGCATCATCAAAAAGTCCATCATCAGCGGCAAGTTTTTGGGCCGAAATACGCTTTAAATAGTCGGTACGATGAAGTCCGTAAAGGCTAAACTTACCAAACCAACGGTTCTTGTAGAGGTTAATATCAAATCCCCCTTGCACATCTAGCTTGGTGTACAT
>JAGLCH010000363.1 GCA_023146355.1 Bacteriovoracaceae bacterium
TGGTGAACAATATTTATCGTGAAGGTGCTACGCAAAGAAAAAGCGAAGCGACCGTGTGTTAAACACCAAACCTCTTCACGCAACACAAAGATATAAATGCCTTTATGGCATTTATCCTGTACCTCATGACTAATCAGTTGCACTGCGGAGGTCTTTTAGACTGGAGCGGGCAAGATTATTCAGAGGTATTTTAAATATAAGAAGGCCACTCTTGCGAGTGGCCTTCTATTTTCAAAAAATGTTTTTTATTAATTATCGAGCTTGTTCACGGTAAACTACAGATGACTGGCCCTGGTTACCATAACGGATTGAAACTCTCGCTGAAATCACAGCTTCATACCCCTCAACGGCCTCATACTCTTTAAGAAGACCCATATCGATAGAAGCGATAAAGTCATATTCCTTAGTTGCTCTTAAGTATGACGACTTTCCACCGATTGTCTTACCTAGAAATTTATCTGTTAGAGTCTCAGCTAAGATTATTTCTTTTGACATTACTTGCTGAATCTTCAGATCAAATAGCTCTCCCTTACTTGGGACATTGTAGCCCTCAACGACTAGCTTATAGGTTCCCGGCTTAAGGCCATTACCAGTAGTGATCACAATAGACTCACTGCTATCTTGATTTCCACTGGCGCCAACTTGCTTCCCATTAGGATCTAGAAGAGCAAGATCGATATCCATTTTCTCTGTAATACCAAAATACTCAGTGCTGATGGAGAGAATCTCTGCACCTTCGACTACTTCCACTTCAAGTTCAAGCTTCTCTTTGTCTTTTACTTCAATCTTTTTTTCCATCTTGATGCGGTCTGAGTAAACCTGTGCTTTTCCAATTGCAGTAAGCTTTGGTGCCGACACATTACTCATGGTCACAAGTGAAGTGTTAGTATTTCGGGCAATGGTTAAATCGCCAACATTGAGCGATAGCTTGTTGATATTCAGGTCATAAAAACTACCAAAATTATCTTTATACTCGTGCGAAATTCTAGTATCAGAAAGTATAATGATCTCATACATTCCTGCCTTAAGGTTTGGAAGTACATAACGAGAGTTGTTGGTTGAAGCAATATAATTCGTATTGCTGTTTGCCCATGCTCTCTCAATTCCTAGCGACTTGTAATCAAGCTCCATCCCCTGATAGTAAACTTTCATCAAAAGTGCACCGGCATCAGTGTGAAGGTCGAGAAGCAGAGATGATCCATCAGTATCCACAGGGATAAAGTGGCCAGCAAACTGTCCCACAGGAACAAATCCACTCGCAGAAAAACTACCATCATCAATCATCGGATCAAAGTGAGTGTCGGCCCCAACTACGGTCACTGGAAAAACCCAATCAAAGTACTCTGGTGACTCTAAGTCATATGCCTTAATAACTGTTGAGTGAACTCCTGCCTTGAGACGACCGTTTTCCATTAGCTTCTTTCGGTCAAAATAAAGATTAACCTGTGGCCTCTCTCCAGGGATCACTTCAATAATCTTTTCTTTAATTGTTCTATTTCGATCAAAGAAAATCCAATCCGCTTCAATTTTCATACTGTAAGACTTCATCTGTAAATAGTCTTCCGTGCTTACTGGATCGGACAAAACGGGACTAAAGTCAGTACTATCGGGAACACTATTATATGAATAGTAACCTACTCCATATCCCTCAAATCCAGAGAGATATGATCCTGTTCTTGTGCTTACAAAGCTAATATCTTCTTCGATGATATCGCCTAGAATCTTCCATGCGCCTTCTGCGTTTATCCGCCCTGCGCCGCCTTCGATCCAAGCAAACTTGTGTTCTTTATCTACTAATTTACACTTTCCTGTCAGTCCCATTGTAGCGCGACACCCAGAAGTTTTTAGAGTCCCATATGGAAGTGCAGAATTTTTTATCGCTTTGTGAATCTTATCAATTGATACAGGATTTACATCACTTGATTCATCGGTAAGACCAGTCTTTACAGCAGCATCAAATAGAAGTGCTACAACTGATGCTACGTTTGGAGTTGCCATTGATGTTCCGGCCATATATTCAAAGGCCCTTTTCTTTCCATCGATAGCTTTGGAAAGAGAGATTGATGACATTACGTAGCCTGGCCCGCCAATATCTGGTTTTAGAGCACCATCAAATAATGGGCCGCGTGAAGATGATGGACTGACTAGTAGTTGATCTTGCCCTAAATCATCTCCACGTCCAGAGTGGCTATTTCTAGAATTTGAACTGTAGTAGTTTGCAACATCAATAGTCCAAAGAGCTGTTCCAGCACCATGAGTATTTATAGCTGGACCTTCATTACCTGCAGCTTTAACGAATGCTACTCCGTGTTTTTTTGCTGCCGAATCATAAAACTTTGCAGTAGTTCCACCGAGTGGGTTAATGGAAGTGTTTGATCCAAAGCTGAAACTAAAAACAAGATTTTTATGATTTTTAATTACAGTATTTAGCATATTGAAATATTCAGAGTAACGGTAACCAGTTCCAAGAATGGTCCCTCCAATGATCTTTGCATTTTTCGCAGCAGAAGAAAATTGAGGAGCAGAGAGGAAATTACCTGTTGCAGTACCCGCACAGTGTGTTCCGTGGTCGCCAAGATCAAATCCTACTAGTCCAATTCGGTAGTAAGGAGTTTGATTTTTATACGCCTTATTTAATAGGTCACCAGCTGCATCTAACTCAAATCCCTTCTCTGCTGTAATCGCAAGGTTTACGATTCCTTTATTACGGTCATTAGTAATAACGGTTTGATTGCTGCTATTTTTAGAGCTTACATCAAGACGAGTTGTATACTTGTAGTAACTCTTGATTGGTTTTTTTATATTTTTATGAAAACGATCTTCAATATTTTTAGAAACATAATTGAAGTCAAGCATCATATTTTCATCTTCAATTGAATCATCTCCCATCTCTCCATAGGTAAGAGATGAGTTTACATTTACATATACTTCGAAGTTTCCATCGCTATTTTTTGAAGCAACAACGGGGAAGATTGCACTGATTTTGCCATCTTGGTTGAAATCATACTTGTCATATTTTTGATTTTTAAATTGTTCTTCTGAGAAATAACCAACGAAATACTTGCGGTCTTCAGAAAGACGATCCGTTCTTTTGATTTTGATTGCTTTACCATCGATGGAAGCTGTTAGGAACTCAACTCCATCAATCACCTCTGAGGTCGCTTCAACGACTTTTGCATAGTCAGTGTCACGAAGAGTTCTTAACTCAACAATACGATCTTGAAAAATATCAGTACGCCCCATATCGAGGCCCGTATCAAAGATAGCGATTGTAGTTGAACTACCATCAAGAGTAATTCCCTTCTCTTTAAATCCCTTTTGCATTGGGATTACGTTCATTAACTCAGTTGGATAAAGATTTTTGGTAAGCTGTGACTCTCCACTTGCAGACATAGAGCTTGGATCGTATTTAGGGATATGATTTTCAACTTTTTCATCAAAAGAAAGTGCAATCAAACTTTTTGCACGATCAAGATTTTGCACAGCATTGGCACTTGCCTTAAATGCGACGTAACCAATAACAGAATCAGAGTGCTGAATAACTCCCCCATTAGAGATGATTTGAAAGACAACATCTTCAAAGCTACCATTTTCAGCGATAGCAACAAATGAGTTGTCCTGAGAGATACCAGTGGCCTTCTCTATTTTGTAGATTGCCTGCAACCTCTGCTGTTGCGACTTCTCCAATAATGAGCTTGAAGTTGAGTTATTAGACTGTTCGACCTGACCTGAACAGCCAAATAGAAAAGTAGAGGCAAGAGCTAATCCCATAATCTTACGCATAGAAATCCTTTGATTTTATAATCGTCTATACGGCAACATAGCATAACGCTACGAGCCATGCCGCTTAGATGTAATCATTACAGACTTTTATAGCTCTTAAAATGACTGAACTTACAAGAGACACGCTCTATTTAGGGCAGGAACGATAGATACCTGATCCAATGGAATCTAATTTTCCAATGGTTACAGGATGATTAAGCCCCACAGTGGTGAGGAGTTGGTCGTCTATAAAGGTACGAAGTTCCTCCATATACTCATCGGTGTCAGTAATAACAATCAAGCGATCTGCACTAAGCTCTTTAATATCAGTAACTAAGCGCTTTCGATTGTTAAGGCCCATATAAGAGCAGGCACTGTCGGCAGAACTCATGGAAATAAGCCGGGTATTAAATAGACTTATGGTAATGGAATCCCCGCAACTACTTTCAATTTTTCTTATAAAGGCCGCTTGGGGACACCCCTTTTTGCCCGGAGCAATTCGCCTCATGCTAGTACTAATATCAAACCAAATATGAGTGCCTGTGGCCTTACGTTTTGAGGCCACTCCACAATAGAGATCAAAGTGATAGTTCTTATCGCAATCGATCAAATTAGTATCAAGTGTGGGCTTAACGAACTCTTCTTCTTTATACTGTTTTTTTTCTTCACCTTCACTAATGTAGCCTAGCTGGGGATGAAAGCACCCCTCTCCCATGGGAACACAATCAAAATTTTGTGTAAGAAGCGGGCCCGCTGTGATTCTTTTTATCAGGCCATCGGCCATTCCCGGTTCAGCAGAAAAAAACCAAAACTCCACACTACGAGGAGTAGCGTGGGCCATGTTAAGAGCGAGCATAAGAAAGCTCAGTAGATATTTCAATTAAGACTGCTCCATCCCTTTTATGCGCATAAAGCGAAAAAATGAGTTACCCATATCAACCATTAAATCCCTGCCCTCCATGTCGAGACTGAGAAAGTCAGTCATATACGCCTTTTGGCGGGGGGTGAGGCTCTCAAGCTTTTCTTTAAGAGACAGCTCAGAATTTTTATTGCCGTGGTCGGGCCCAAAATGAATCGCTCGTTTTGTTCCGCCAGGGCCGGCACTAACATTTGCTGTGACTTTTCGCTTTGCCATGCCAAGGGCGCCAACAAGTTCCTGCTCCATAGTTCCCACTTCAGGGATGCGTGGAGAAGTTGGTGCGCCTGAACTCTCTTGTGAGGCCTCTTCGTGAGGAGGAGACATAAGAGTCTCTTCCTCTTCTTCATCATTTTTAAAGAAACGAACCAGTCGAATAAAGCGCTCAGAGTAATCCTCTTCGACGAAATCGATGATTTCGTGCATAGGAATGTTCAGTTTTGCCACAATTTTAGCGATCAACTGGGGGTTTAGCTCCCCCGTTTTCTGATTGAGGAAGCGGCTCATGGTGGAAACGCCCACCTCAGTAACCTCTGCAAGTTCCTTTTGGGACATTGGTCCACGTACTTGCATATACTTACGTACTACACCAAGAAATAGATCTATCTTGTCATTATTGAATTGGGCCATAACTAACCTCCTGAATACATTATCGGAATGCAAATATATTTCTTGATGCAATTTTATTGCTTGACGCAATGAGTCAACTATTGTATTATTGTATTAAGCAATCGGGTTGCACAGTAAGTAACCCCGAGGAGGATAGGATCATGGGTACCTTAACTAATTTTATTGATCACATCAAAGTATCAGACCTAGACTATGACCGCTATGAGGTTATCGAAAATGAGAGGATAACCAACTGTAATATAAAGGAAATATCCATTTCTGGTGTCCTATTCTCTATGACCACTTTTGTGGGTGTTACCTTTGAGAAGTGCGATATTTTCGCCACCAGATTTGAGAATTGTGAGTTTATTGACTGTAAGTTTGTTGATTGCACAATTCAATTTAGTAATATTTTGTACAGTGATTTTCACGGTACATCTATCAAAGGTTGCAACTGGAGCAGTTCCCCCATTGTACGATCTCTCTTCTCCAGTTGTGATCTTGATGATAAGTCATTGTTTTTTGTAAAGAAAAGTAGCACAAACAAGCTTTTTGGAAATAGCAGTGAGTTTGAGCGAACAATGACTATTATCTTAGACAAAATTGCAGCTTAAAATTTAATCCCATTATATCGACGCATATGCTTCAAGGATCGAGCCGGGAACGCAATTCAATTTCGTGAAGCAACAATTCTTAGGAGATAGGCACTTTACTAGGGTCAAGGATGATCCAAAGCTTATCCCACTCCCACTAACATCCCTTCTTATCGTTGAGTGGGCTCCTCCCAGGGCCTACTCAGCGGTTCCATCACACCTTTGGATACACACCGCATCAATTCAAATTAAAACAACCTATACTTTTATGTCGCTTTTTTGATCCCTCAACAATTTTAAGGCCGGTGGCCATTGCATTTCTAAGACCGAGCAATTCATCTGTTAGCATCTCACTTTTAAGACGCCTATTAACTTCACTCTGAAGATTGAGCAGTTCACTTTGGGCCTCAAGTAATTGCGACTTGTTTCGAACTATTCCGACCTTGTCCCACATCAATGATTTAAGCCTCGCCCACATATCATTATTCACAGTTTCATCGCCACTTTCACCCGCTCCAAAGCTGTAGGGTAAAATTGGGCCTGCAGTAATATTTTTAGCAGCAACTTTTTCTGCAGCAAACCAACCAAAAGTTAGCCCCTCCAAAAGAGCAGTTGAGGCCAAACGATTTGCGCCGTGAAGCCCAGTATAGGAACATTCCCCTACTGCATAGAGACCCTCAACTGAAGTTTCAGCATCTAAATTTGCTACAATTCCACCGCAGGTGTAGTGGGCAGAAGGAACGACTGGAATTCCCTTATTGGCCAGATCAACCAACGAGCGTTCGCAGTGTGAGGCTATGGTTGGAAACCTTTTCTTAAACCACTTGGAATCCAAATGACTAATATCGAGATATACACAGGGATGATTGGTTCGCTCCATCTCATCAACAATGGACTTTGAAACAATGTCTCTAGAAGCAAGCTCAAGGTCAGGATGATAACGTTCCATAAAACGCTCTCCATTACAATTTCTTAAAATTGCCCCCTCTCCACGAACTGCCTCACTAATAAGAAAACGCTTGTGAGAAGTAGGATCGTAGAAAGTGGTGGGGTGAAACTGCACAAATTCCATATCATTTAATTCTGCGCCAGCTCGTGCAGCAATTGCATGCCCATCCCCTCTAGCACCAGATGTATTTGAGTTATGAAGATAAAGAGATGCAACTCCCCCTGTGGCCAAAATAACTGAAGAACAATTTATTGTGACGGCCTTACTATTTTGATTATCAAGTAGGTGAATGCCAGAGACTTTGCGGTCATCTCCTAGCTCTAAATCAATTGCAGTGTGATCCTTTAAAATAGTGATCGGCCCAGATAAATTTGTGAGACAATCTAAAAGAGATTCCTCAATGGCCCTACCGCTGTAATCCCCTGCAAATAGAATCCGGGGAAAGGAGTGTGCCCCTTCCATGGCGAGTTGAAACTCTCCCGCTTCATCCTTGGCAAATGGTACTTGCGCCTTTTTAAGCAATAGGTTTTCAACAATCTTACCGGAATACTTACTTACAAATTCCGCTGTTTGTATATTTGATGTACCTGAAGATGCCTTTAAAATGTCATCCACTAACTTTTGATCTTCTGGGGTGGAGTAGACGATTCCTCCCTGAGCATATTTAGTATTGCACTCTGTTGGATCTGGTGAGCGGGTAATTAAGACGATATTGAGTCCCAGCTCAATTGCCCTGTGTGCCGCCGATAGCCCTGCTACCCCAGTTCCTATAATTGCAACATCAGCGCTAATAATTTCGCTCATCACTTTAAACTCTTTTATATTTTAAGGAAATATCGACATGGGGAGCATCATAAGTGATGGCCCCAAGGCTTATGGCATCAACACCTTCAATTAAATAATTCTCAATCGTTTCAAAACGAATTCCACCAGAGACTTCGTAGGTGACACCTTCCGGTTTAATTGCGATGGCCTCTCTCACCTGATCAGGGGAAAAATTATCCAGCATCATGTGCTTAACTCCGAGCTTGATTGCATCACCGAGTTCTGCTACATCATGAATTTCAACTTCGATTGGCGTATAGAAACCATGCATATTTTTGAAAAACTCTACTGCTGGAATAAGTCCACCAAAGAAGTCTTTGTGATTGTCTTTAACCATCCATACATCGGTTTGTCCTAGACGGTGATTGTATCCTCCACCAGTTCTAACGGCGTATTTTTCAAGAGAGCGAAGACCTGGAGTAGTCTTTCTAGTATCTAAAATTTTAACTCCACTCTTCTTCGCAAGTTCAACAAATGAGTTGGTGGCCGTTGCTATACTCGATGCGTGCTGGAGTAGATTAAGAGCGATCCGTTCACCAGTGAGTGCAATAGAAAATGGAAGCTGAAAATTAATTCCTTCACGGGTATTGCACTTTACTTTCTTTCCTTCATATTTTTTTATCAGCTCATCTGTTTCCGGCGAAAACTTCGCCCCAAGAAAACTAAATGCCTCAAAGAAGTAAGGGAGGCCTGCAACAACAAGGTCAGATTTAAAATAGAGAGTGCAATTTACAAGATCGTCTGGAAGAGATGCTGTGTAAAAAGTATTGCGCTTTAGATCATCTTCTTCAAAAAAAATCTCGAAATCTCGACGAAGTGCCTTTCTAAAAACTTTATTCATAGTTCACCAAATAACTGAGCTGTTTCATAGTTAAAACTGCGTTCTATCACTAGCTTAATGCAATTATCACAAGCACTCAAGTTACCATATATGAGCTGTGTTTAAAATGCTCTTTATTGCCATATTTTCGATTCTACTACTATGGATTAATCATGATCTACCTGCAGAGCACAAGGTAGCTACTCCCATTATTTACGGGCACCAGCAGAAGGTAGTGAAGAGTTTCAAAACAAGAAGATTAGCACGTCTGGCCAATAGTGTTTGTACTGGAAATAAAATTGGTCTTTCATCCACTTATAGGAAGAAGTTTAAAAAACTTGGAATCTATCACCTGTTTACGCCCTCAGGTATCCACCTTACCTCCCTTCTACTTTTTCTCTCTCCGCTAATCCATATACTCCGGCGCAAGGGAAGGTGGTGGTCTTTAGCTCTTGATTTAGGATTAATAATCATCACTCAGCTGATGCCTGGGTTTCACTCTTTAAAACGAGTTGTACTTTTAGCTACGGCCATCCGCCAACTTCGTTACAAAAATGAACCTCTGCCGCTTTTCACTAATTTCATTATCGCTTTTGGGGTCAGTGCTTTGATTGGTAGCTATAATCAATCCCCTTTAAGTTTTACTTACAGCTTTCTATTTTTGGGGATGATCTGTTCACTTCAAAACCAATCCAAGTACAAGCTGCCCTTTGCTCTTTTCGGGGCGCAACTTATAGTTAGCTATTACCAAGGCGATCCGATCTACTGGGGAAATATCATAGTATCACCTTTTCTCACTGCAATTTTCTCGCTGGCCTTTCCTTTGATTTTTATTAGCTACTTTATCCCATTCAGTTGGGGTCTTTTAGAGTGGGCCCTAAAGTGGTTTATTCAGCTTGTAGATTGGGGCGATACAGTGGCATCAACCTTTGGAGAAGTGGTGGGAACACCCATTTTAATTGGTGCAGTACTGCTTTTTATTATTGCAACAAGTTGGAAACAACGCGGTTTGATCACAGTAATAGCGCTCTCATTTTTTTGCGGTGAACTCTATAATCTCCCCATGGGTAGTTTTAAACGTGTAAGTGGCGCAAAAGCAACGAACTATGGGAAAATCGATAAAATAAGGCGAACCAAAAGGGGTTATGTGGTCAATTACAGTAGTGGTAAAACTTGTTATCCAAAGCTCTACCCAGACGGAATATATGAAAGATGTAAATATTAAAACCCTGAGGAAAGTCCCAGTACGTAGCGACGATCTTCTTTCCCTTGAAAGTCCCCATTTGAAAGATCACGTGCATAAGTGGAAAGATCTAGTTCAACTTTTTGAGTGCGAATACCAAGTCCAGCGGAACCGAAGCCATCTCCATAACCAGCGCGGAGAAAAAGAGTGCGAGCAATATCGATTTCCATTCCCAACATTACACGACGGATCATCTCCACATCGCTGTAAGCGGAAAGGGCATCTTTATAGTTGGCCTCAAAATGAATCCGAACAAGATTTCCGATTTGTGGTGTAAGTGAAACACCCAGATCGTAGGTATTTTTAATTTTTTCAGGAGCTCCAGCACCACCGCTTGACGACCACCCCGCTCCAAAAGCATTGTGACTTACAAGCGCAAAAGTGGGGAGAAAATTCCAAGGAAGAGTGATTCTAATTCCTGCTGTAGAGTGAAACATACTCCCTTTATCGTAGTCGCTTCCCTCTAGTGAGATTTTGGTGTCAGGGTCACTTTCACCAAAAACTTCCTGCCGGTTAAGGAAAATAGTGGATAGTCCTAGTTTAATAATTCCACCAAAAAGGGGTAAATTAACGGCAGCATATGGCCCCTGATCTAGGCGATCAGCGTACTCAAACTTGTCTGTGGCATTTTTTCCCAAGTAGGCCCGTGTCTGCATGGAGTACATATAACCCAAGCTGAAATTTCGAGTAGTCATATTGGGAGCAAATTGAAATTTGCGATGAGAAGTCTGCCCTTTATTTTCAAGAAGAAGTTCTCTTGCACCATCAATGCTAAAGCCCTTACTCGCATTTGAAACTAGGTCCGTTGCGGTTCCCCCAGTTGTCTGACTGGTCCAATCCTTATTTACTTCTAAGATGAAGTTACTTAAATGAAAATGACCGTAGCGAACTGTACCCAGTCCCGCCGGGTTATAGAAGGCAGATGAGGCATCATCCACACGGCCTATGAAGGCATTTCCCATCGCCTGGGCGCGAGCAGATGTGATTAACTCGGGGAAAGTCGCATCTTCAAACGCAATCTCAGCTTGAGCGGGATACCACACAATTGAGAAGAAAAAACTAAATAGAAATAAACATTTTAGTACACTCATACCCCTAAATTATACCTTTTCACCAATTGGAAGGGTACGCGGTAAGAAGGTACTCCCCCCAGGTGCCAGGAGACTTGCGCGTAAGTCTCCTGGCACCTGGGGGATCTATAACAGACCGTATGATTTCGCAATAATTACGAGGGGATGGAGTATTTTTTTCCCCGATCCATAGGCCATCTGAGCATTACAGGTACTACACTCCGTTGCCCCAATCTCTATAGAATCATTAGATAGTTTTGAGAATAAACCTTCGGCAATTTTGAGAGAGGTATCCATGGAGCTCTTTTTCATTCCAAAAGTTCCAGCAATACCACAACAGCCCTGATCGATTAACTCCACCCTAAGCTCAGGAATCAGATCCATAACTTCAAGAGCATGCTCTGACTTTCCAATCATCTTGAGATGGCAAGGAGCGTGATAACCAACTTTCACTTTCATTGCAGTAAAATCTGTCTTGAGCTTTCCTTCCCTGTGAAGCTTATAAAGGAAACTCATTGCATCCATAGTACTTTTGGCAACCTTTTGCTGATAATTACCCTCGGCAACCATAGCGTACTCATCTTTGAGCATCAGAGCAGCGCTGGGTTCTGGACAAACAATAGTGTATCCATTATCAACATAGGGCCCAAGATATCGGGAGTTGAGCCTGGCATTTTTCGAAACAGTTTTGATATCGCCATAGTTCATATTGACGATCGCAGAGCCCTTTTGATTAGGGACTACAACTTCGATATCGTTGTGATGCAAAATGGCCACAAAGGCCTCAGCAACTTGCCCCTCCATCAGTTCAACGAAACTGTCCATAAAGAGAGCAACCTTGTACTCACTCTTACCTCTGCTTTCCTTGTATTTCTTTTTTTGTTTTCTAAATGACTTCACTGCAAATTTCGGTGGCGTACGCCTAGCATCGAGACCAAAAAACTTCTCCATAAAAAAACGAGAAATTGCTAAGGAGGAAAGGAAATTAGAGGTTCGCGGAAAATAAGTTGCAACCCTCATCCCCTTCTCCATATTACAGAGAATAGTTTCGTAGAAATCGGGTCCGGCCAATGCTTTGATTTCGGCCATAAGATCACCACCACGGACACCACTAGGGCAGTCGTGCTCACAGCGCTTACAGTTGATACAGTATGAGGCAACTCGCTTCAGTTCTTTTTTCGATACGCCTTTAAGGTCTCCATATAGAAAACTTCTCATTAAGTTTGCCTTAGCGCGAGTGGTGGAAACTTCAAGCCCAAAGGCACGAAACATAGGACACATATCGCGTTCTTTTATAGCTGTACGGCACTCTCCGCAACCATTACACGCTTCACAATTGTCTAAAAGTGCACCCTCTTTCCAATTAAGTATAGGCCTATACGTATCGCCCTTTCGATACTTATGATTATTTTGCCAACGGCCAAAATCAGTACAACCTGTCTGCTTATCTGGGTTCAAAATATTATAAGGATCGAGAATCTTTTTTAATTCAACAAAAACAGGAAAAAGTTCACCGTATTGTTTCTCAATAAATGGAGCGCGCAAATAACCGTCACCATGTTCACCGCTGATGGTTCCTTCCATCTCAAGTGTGACCTTATAAATTTCATCACACACAGATGGGAGCCATTGGTAGGTGGTTTCATTTTTGAGGTCGAGGAAAGGGCGGATATGAACAGTGCCATCTCCTGCGTGACCGAAGCATAAAAATTTCAGTCCTCTCTTTTTCAAAATATCATCCACTGCTTCAAAATAAAGCGGAAGAAGTTCAGGACGAATACAGACGTCTTCAATTACAGGGACCGGCTGAAATTTTCCCGGCACTTTATTAATCATTCCAGCAATCAACTTTCTCATCTGCCAAATGGTTTTCTTTTCCTCATCATCTCTTGGAATAATTATTCCGGTGGCGAGTTTCCCCTCTCCTACATACTCCTCTGTGATCTCTCTGGTCTTACGAGTAATGTCATCAAGATTTTCACCGTCAAGCTCCACCATCAAAATGGAGTCGACTTCTCGAGGAAAGATGGAGAGATAGGTCTCAGAACTTCGAGCGAGATCTAGGCAAATCGAATCAACTATTTCCACTGCTCCGGGATCATATTTCAATAGAGTTGCAGTGGCGGTCGCTGCATCCTTACGAGTGGCAAAAGACAAACAGATTAATTTTGAGTAAGTAGGTAGTTTTGCAACCTTAAGCTCTGCCTCAAGAATAACTCCCAAAGTTCCTTCACTACCAACAAAAAGCTTGAATAGGTCAACAGTTCCATCGCGATGAACAATATCTCGAAGAAGATAACCATGTCGATTACGAGGAGTCTTGGGCCACTTAATGTCGATTAGTTCTTCATTTGCTTTTAAAAGACGAATCACCTTTTTAAAGTCTTCGCGAGAAATCTGATCGCGGTGATCTCTTCTAAGCTGCACAACTTCTCCATCGGAGAGCATCACTTTGAGTCCAACCACCCAATCCATAGTCATTCCATAGCGAAGGGAATGAGCACCTGTTGAGTTATTGGCCAGCATCCCCCCCATCGTACAGCGGTTACTGGTGGCAGGATCAGGGCCAAAGAGTAGGCCATATTCGGCAAGTTTTTTATTTAATACTCCATGAATAACACCGGCCTCGACAATAACCGTCTGCTTTTCTGGAACTAATTTCAGGATGCGATCAAAGTGAACGGAGAAATCGATTACCATTCCTTCAGAAAGAGATTCCCCAGCAAGTCCTGTTCCACCACCGCGACATGCCACGTGGATTTTTTTCTCACGTGCCATTTTAAGCGCTGCTCTCACATCATCTATGTTTTCAGGTTCCACCACATATTGGGGCAATACCCGAAACATCGAGGCATCAGTTGAGTATAAATTTCTGGTAACTAAATCATCGTATATCTTCATGAATCCCCCACTCCCCAAGGTGCCTCCCCAAGGTGCCAGGTGACTTGTGAGTACGCGGGGTCATGACCCCATATCCACCCTAGTCTCCTGGCACCTTGGGAGTTTTTACCAAGAGCCAATTTTATCCATTTCAGTCCACGGTGCACAAGGCTCAAGCCTTTCACCCTTCTGGAGCAGCTCAATTGAGATCCCATCTGGGGACTTTAAAAAGGCCATATACCCATCCATTGGGGGGCGATTAATAAGCACTCCGGCATCCATTGCCTTCTGACAAGAATCATAGATATTGTCCACTTCAAAAGCGAGGTGACCGAAATTTTGTCCCCCATCATACCCTTCAGAATCCCAATTATAGGTCAATTCAATCTGCGCTTCACCTGGGTTGGCATCCAAATATACTAGGGTACACTTCCAATCAGGGTACTCTGAACGCCTTGCCTCTTTGAGCCCCAAGACATCGCAGTAAAATTTTAGTGAAGCATCTAGGTCCTTCACTCTTACCATTGAATGCAAATATTTCATTTTAACTCCGATTTTTAACCCGCGATTAATGAGGCCTAAGATATTTAAATGTCTCTTCGTGAATAGAAGGATCATTCCAAGGCCATGGGCCAATTATTTGTTGATGTTGCAAAAGAAAGGTCTCACAAAAGGCCGCCTAGTTTCTTGGCACTTTGGGCGCATGACCCCATATCCCCCCTAGTCTCCTGGCACCTTGGGGGATTAGTCGTCCGAATCGTCACCATCTCTAGCTTCACGCTTAGAAAAAATGTGTTTTTCACCGTCAACATCTTTAATCTGCATTTTACGGATCTCAAAATCATCGACTTTTGTGAGCTCAAAAGAATAACCTTCCCACACAATAATTTGCCCCTCTTCTGGAAAGTTATTGCCGAGCATGTCGAGAATAAATCCTGCAAGAGTCGAGAAATTATCATTTAGAGGAATTTTAATATCATATTCATTGTAAAGATCGCGTAAAAGCTCGCTTCCATCAACTTCAATCCCTTCCTGGAGATCAAAAATTATATTCTCATCTGTTGGGCCTTCTTCTTCAGCATCGTGCTCATCTTGAATATCACCGAAGATCTCTTCAACAATATCCTCAAGGGTTACAATACCAACGATTAAACCATTCTCATCTTTAACAAGTGCCAAGTGAACTTTCTTGCGATTCATATGGTCAAAGACAGCTTGGATCTTCATGTGCTCATAAACGAAAAAAGGCTCTTTGAGATGGTCTTTGCAGCAAAAATTTTCTCGATCTACGATTAGCGCTAAGTCTTTAACATGGAGAAAACCAAGAGTGTGATCGAGTGAGCCATGGCAAACGGGGTAGCGACTGTGATTATCATCACTAACAAGTTCGACAATGTCTTTATAGCTATATGAATCCTGTAATGCCTTAACGCGATTACGAGGAATCATAATATCTTTTACCTTAATGGTTGGAAATTCCATAACGGATGTGAGGAGATCCAACTGCTTTGAGTCCATGGTGTTTTCTTTTTCTGCCTTATTTACCATGTATTCTATATCGTCTTTGGTAACTAGCCGTCCGTGAATCTCAGCATTTTCTCCCAACATTTTTTCAATTACAAAAACCATGAGTCTAACTAAAGGCCAGATGGCGTAATAGAGAAATCTTAAAATATTGATGACTACAATTGAAAGAGACTCAGCGTGGGTACGGGCAAATGTTTTTGGGATAATCTCACCAAAAATTAAAATAATGAAGGTCGTTATTCCCACACTGTAAGCGATTGCCTCGTTGTGAAAGTAGCGAGCAGCAACTGTTGTTACCAGTGATGATGCCAAAATATTTGAAATATTATTGCCAATTAAAATAGTATTTAGAATTTCATTTGGAAAATCGACCATAAATTTCATGGTCTTTCCCTTTACTCCTCCCTCTTCGATAAGCTGCTTTGCTCGGTCAATTCCAATTGACAGCAGCACGGCCTCAGATCCTGAGAAGAAAGCAGATAAAATAAAACAGGCCAATAATGATATTAGCTCGGTGGGATTAAACATTTCAGTGTCCTAAAAATGGTGGGGGGTATTAAATATTGGGGGCCACGCCTATCGCAGTCATCAGTCGGAGGTTTTATAGAGGTTTTTCCTTGTTCAATTATGAGATCTTTACTGGGGAACCACCCCCACGCTATTGTTAATATTATAACAAGTACGCATAGTATTTCCAATATAAATCGGATGGGTTAAAAGGATCTTGAGGTTACATTATGACTGACGATCCGATTATCTTTGCCCCTCTTGAGGGGATAACAGACCCCCTCTTTCGCGAGGTGATACTCGAGCTGTACCCAGAGTGGAGCTACGTTTATACTGATTTTTTCAGAATCCCTCCAGAGGGAAGAGTCCCAAAGGCACGATTAATTTCCCATATGGGTGAAAGCATATATAAAAATCAGCACCTTAGAGACAAATCACCATTTCAAGTACTGGCATCTCCCACGTCTCAGACAGCTCAATGTGGAGAAGTTTTAGAGGAACTTCAAATTCCTTGGGTAGACCTCAATGTTGGTTGCCCCTCAAAAAAGGTCAACGCCCACCATGGAGGCGCTTGGCTGATGAGTGAACCTAAAGAATTGGAAAAAATCTTATATTCCCTTAGAAATAACTATTCAGGCCTGCTAAGTGTCAAAATAAGAAGTGGCTTTAAAGATGATTCCAATTTTAATGAAATCATCAAAATAGTTGAGGGAGAGGGGGCGGACCTCTTAACTGTTCACCCAAGAACTAAAACTCAAATGTACCTAGGCCTTTCTGACTGGAGTTATATTGCTCGGGCAAAAAAACAGCTCACTATTCCAGTAATAGGAAACGGAGACATTCATACTCCTGAAGATGTTGATCGGATGAAAAGAGAAACCGGTTGTGACGGAGTGATGATCGGCCGTGGAGGTGTGGCAAATCCAGGTCTTGCAGCTCTTCAAAGAAATATTAAAAATTCAAATGACAGCAGTATCTTTCTGACTAGCTTCATAAAAAAAATGGAAATTAAACACGCAGAGGAGGTCTGCCTCAAAAGACTTAAGTCTATAACCCATTACCTTTTTGATGGGGAGAAAAAAAGTTTGCTACTCCGCTCAAAAACACTTAGTGACTATCGTTCCTTTCTTTAAAAAATGGATTGATTGGTAAGGGAGGTGAATATCTCCATACCTTTAATTCCGCGTAAAGAATTACCATTTTCATTAAGTCCGGGAGACCACACAGCTAGAGAAAATTCCCCCGGTAAGACGGCCGCAATCCCCCCGCCTACGCCAGACTTGGCAGGAAGGCCGACACTGTATGCAAAATCTCCGACATTATTATAAAGGCCACAGGTCATCATAATGGAGTTGATCCGCTTGGCACTACCCGCAGGAATAATAACGTCACCGGTATAAGGAACAATTCCGCCATTCGCGAGAAATAGAAATGAGCGTGCCAAATCGAGTGTATTCATTTCGATGGAACAGTGTGCAAAATATACTCGAAGCAATTCATCTACAGTGCTATTAATATTTCCAAAGCTCTTCATAAAATATGCGAGAGCGGCATTTCTATCCCCTTCAGAGTATTCAGAGTTCGCCACTTTTTCGTTGAACTTGATATTCTGATTGAGGCTAATTCTTCTCACTAAATCTAAAATTTCATCGTAAGCATTATTAGTCTCTTGAATAATAACATCAGTAGAAATCAGAGCACCGGCATTGATAAATGGATTGCGAGGAATACCCATTTCCGTTTCTAGCTGAACAAGTGAATTAAAGGCATTTCCTGAAGGTTCGCGATCAACCCTCCCCCATAACTCTTCGCCAACCAGCTGCATTGCAATGGTAAGAACAAATACTTTTGAAATACTTTGAATAGAAAAAGGAGTTCTAAAATCTCCGACTGAATATTCGCGGCCATCATTAAAACAAAGAGACATCGCAAACTGATCAGAATCAATTTTGGCAAGTTCAGGGATATAATCGGCAATATCACCGCGATTGCAGTAAGGGCGTAAGCTTTCTTCGATAGTATTTAAGATCTGTTGGTAATCATACGTTTGAGACATTTTGCTATAACCTAATAAACTTCATTCTGCGGATCAACAGCAAAATAAGTTCAAAATAAAGTGCCCCAAAAAGGGCAAATCCAGGGTTTCCACCGCCAGTAATATAGCTCATTCCTCCAAAACAAAAGAGAGGTGCTGAGATACGAGTAAGTGGAAGAATATACTTTCTGTACCTATGGCGCCCTAAGCGAACATTCATTAACTGTTGGTATTTGTAAATAATTTTGAGGAACGAAAGGCGGTAGCGCCGACTGCGAACTTTCTCAGAAACTCCCGGAGTGATCACAGTAAAACTCCACAAGTAACTCGAAGCAAAATAGAGAATATTAAGCCCACGAACTTCGGCAATGGCGAGTGCGATGAGAACAGGAAGGATGAATCCAAAACCCACCCCGTAAAAAATAAAGCGATTGCGGTTAAACAAACCCCTCACACCATCCCTCCATTTCTGTGCATTAACTGTATTTCAGGAAACTGCACATGAGAGGGGGCACTTACAACCATATCGAGAACACCGATAAAGTCATCGGTAGAAAGCATGAATTCCCTTGAAATAGATTCATCCACTTCATCCCAAAGGGGAGTATCAATAGCGCCGGGTAGAATATTCGTAAAGCGAATTCCCCGCCCTTTAAATTCCTCACGACAAGTTGCCAATAGCCCATTGAGTCCAAACTTACTGGCACAGTAGGCCGAGTTCCCGCTATAACCTTTTTTAGATGCTAAAGAAGATACGGTGATTACATGGCCTTCATTATCTAATAAGAACCGTTCACTGTGCTTAATGATGTGAAAGGTTCCGAGAATATTTGTTTCAAGATGGTCGCGAAAATGAAGACTTTCAGTCTGTGAAATTTCTGAAAGAGTGAAGATTCCTGCTGCATTAACAATCAGGTCTAGCTCCTCCGTTTCCTCCGAGACAATATCAAAGATGTCGAGAATCTCCTCCTCGACTCGGATATCTCCGACGATATCCACATAATTACGGTGATCTATTTCAGCGCCGCGACGACTGACTCCAAATACCATGTAATTCATTTCAAGTAGATGCTCACAGACGTGATGCCCTATTCCTGATGAACTTCCTGTAACTAATGCGTATTTCATACTTAAATCATATCACAGAAATTCCAGTCTCTGACGTCCAGTAAAAAGAAAGGGGATGCGATAGCATCCCCCTTTCTATATGTATGATTTATTTTTTTTATCTGGCAACTTCAATCGCTTTTGTCTCACGAACAACAGTGATCTTAATTGTTCCAGGGTAACTCATCTCACTCTCAATTTTTTGAGCGATCTCGCGAGATAGAACTACTGTTTGCTCATCGTTTACTTTACTATTTTCAACGATAACTCTAACCTCTCGTCCACCTGAGATGGCATAACAGTTAGAAACGCCTTCAAAGCTATTTACTATTTCTTCAATGTCAGTCAAACGAGAAACATATGACTCCATCATAGCTTTACGAGCACCTGGACGAGCACCTGAAAGGGCGTCAGAAGCTGCTACAATGTGAGCGAGAACAGTCTCAGGCTTGATGTCATCGTGGTGTGCTTTTACTGCATGAACGATATCTGGAGACTCTCCATACTTCTTAAGGAAGTTCGCACCAACAACTGCGTGAGATCCTTCTTGAGAAGAATCAAGAACCTTTCCAACATCGTGTAGAAGTGCCGCGCGTCGAGCTTGCTTAACATTGAGTCCCATTTCAGCGGCCATTGATCCGGCGATGAATGATGCCTCAAGAGCATGCTGATATTGATTTTGAGTATATGATGTTCGAAAATTAAGTGCACCAACAAGCTTCAATACTTCTGGGTGGATTCCATGAACACCAATTTCCATCTGAGCTTTTTCACCTAGATCTCTAAGTTGCTTATCGAAATCCGATTTAGACTTCTCATAGAACTCTTCAATTTTTGCAGGATGAATGCGTCCGTCAGCGATTAGTTTTTCAATCGTAAGTTTTGCAATCTCACGCCTAACAACATTGAAAGAAGAGATAACTACAACTTCTGGAGTGTCGTCAATAATGAGGTCGATACCACAAATTTGTTCAAAGGCACGAATGTTACGCCCTTCTCTACCAATCAGACGTCCCTTAAGATCGTCAGATGGAAGTTCAACTGTAGTAATTGATTTCTCACCGACATACTCACCAGCATAGCGCTGAATAGCTGTTCCAATAATATTCTTAGCATTCTTTTCTGCGTCTTCTTTGGCCTGTTCGTCAAGAAGCTTTAGGCGCTTAGCAAAGTCAACCTTCGCATCTTCTACCATCTGCTCAAGAAGAATCTCTTTCGCCTCATCGCGTGTCATTTCACTGACCTTACTAAGTTCCTCAGTAAGTTCAGTTTGCAACATTTTGTAAGCACCGATTTCTCTCTCAACTTGATGACGAGACTCTTCAATCTCTCCCTCTTTTGCCTTAAGCTTATCGATGTTTTCTCTGTGAGTGTCTACGTCTTCAAGATGTAGCCTCTCTTTTTTCTCAAGCGCTGTTCGCAGATCATCAACTTCTTCACGCTTCTTTTTTACTTCTGAGTCTACTTTGTCTTTCTCTTCACGAGCATACTCTTTAGCTTCTCGGCGGGCATTGTACTTCACTTCATTCGACTGCTCTTTTGCCTTTCCTAGAATTTCATCGCCGCGCTCTTTGCGGGCCTTCATTTCTGCGAGGGCAAAACTATGACGGATGAGGAAACCAACTCCCAAACCAATTAGCAAAAATATTACCGCAGCAATAATAATGATAACTGTTGAGTTCATTTATTTCTCCTGTATGTTAAGCGTCTTTGGCACAAATCACTCTTTTTTCAGTGATAATGTAGTCGACTGGTTGATCGTGAGATTCAACGGGGACATCTTCTACTAACTGCGCTTCGAGACAAACTCCAATTTTTAAACCACCAAAATGGTGTAAATATAAATCATAAAAACCTTTCCCCCTACCCAGACGATTGCCATTTATAGCAAACGCCCTGCCGGGGATAATGAGCACTTCAGGAACGACAACTGGCGCTGTACTCTTTGGGCAGAGAATCTCAAACCCAAAGTCTTTAACCAGTTCAAGCTCGTCCATCGGGGTATGGAAAAATGCCATTTCCCCCTTTGTAAGACCTGGAAAGCTCGCGCGACTTAAAAGGCCATCAAGACACAAGTGCCACTGAACTTCATCACGCATGGGTGCAAAAGCACCAAAAATAAAATATTCACTAGACTCAAACGAACCTGACGAAAGGAAGGTTCTTAGATTATGGGATAGATCAAAACTCAAAGAGTGAAGTTCCTTTTGGGAAATTCCCTTGAAGAACTTTTGTATTTGAATACGTAAATTTTGTTTTTTACTCACACTCAATATACTGCAAAGCTGAATTTGCCGACTCTTTAAAAGAGTGAACACTTTCACGGTACTCGCTCATCAACAACTTATAATTTCTAGCGAGATCTAATGCTACTAATACCGCAATTTGCCCCTCTTCTAGCCGAGGATTCTGCTCTTTGATCTTTAGACCTTCTGAACGTACAAACTCCGCAACCTCTTCAGGAGAAATCTGCTCGTCTACTTGTTCTGGCCTTATTTTAAGCTTTAAGCCTAATACTTCTAATTCCATAATCTCTTTTTTTAAGTCTCTTTTATAATACTCTGACTAATTATTGCCTTAGAATAATGTATTCTTAGACTGCCGTCAATTTAGGCAGTCATTTTAGAGGTCTAATAGTGCTCTCAAATAGTCGTCTACTTCAAAGCGATCTAAGTCCTCCACTGACTCCCCTACACCAATGTAAGATATTGGAAGTTCGAGGTTATTGCTGATGGAGATGGCCGAGCCTGCTTTCGAAGATCCATCACATTTAGTGAATATCAGACCGGTTAGGCCCAGCGCCTTATTGAATTCCTCAGCCTGACGCATAGCATTCTGCCCAGTGATGGCATCTAGCACTAAAAGAGTTTCTTGCGGAGCATCTGGATCTAATTTTTGGAGTACTCGCTTGGTTTTTGCCAATTCTTCCATCAAGTTATCTTTGGTATGAAGGCGCCCTGCAGTATCTAGGATGCAGTAATCTGCTTGTTCATTGATTGCTAGTTGAAGAGCATCGTAGGCCACACCCGTAGGATTCGTCCCCTCTTTGGCGCGAACCATATCCACTTCAGCACGATCACACCACACTTGAAGCTGATCAACTGCCGCTGCTCGGAAAGTATCACAGGCACCAACTACGACTTTGGCACCCATCCCTTTAAGTTTCGTGGAAAGTTTTCCTATGGTGGTGGTTTTACCGGCCCCATTAACCCCAATTATCAGGATCGTTTTAAGGCTTCGAGGTGCATCGGGATGAAATTCATATAATGAGGTATTAAGCTTTGATTGACCGGCAACCATTTTTGCTTTCAAAAAGTGGAAGAGAAATTCTTTAAATTCATCTCCCTTCATGGTGGCCTCACTGTTTTTTTCCTCAACAGCTGCGATCAACTCCTGAACCATCTGAGAACCGATATCAGCACCATAGAGTAATTCCTCTATCTCATCAATTGTATCGCTATTTAGGCCCTTTGAAAAAAGGTTACCAAGCTTGCCCCAGATTTCTGAGCGAGACTGACCCAGCCCCAATTTGAGTCTGTCCTTAAAAGGAATAACGGGAGCTAAAGTTGTGTCCTTTGCGGCATGTTTATTATCAGAGGATTGAGGCCCAGAAATAATCTCAACTTCAGTCTTACTTTTTCCGGTGAAGAGAGTAATAACAGCGACTATTAATAATGAGGCCACGGCAAGGATTCCCCAAAGGTCTCCTTGATTGGGTGTGGCCTGAATACCTAAAAGATTATAAAGTGACGCCAAAATTTGAATCATATATTTGTCCTCATTGTAGATAGATTTCCAAAATCACTATACATTGAGAGCAGATAAAAGGAAAGATAGAGTCAAATGAACAATCATCGAGTTGCGCAGTTTCATTTAGTACAGGGAATCAGAAATTTCTTTATGGAGCTGGATTTCACAGATGTGATCACTCCTCCCATGGTTACAAATCCTGGGATGGAAACACATATTCATCCATTCAAGCTGATGAGTGCCTACGGTGGAAAAATTCACGACCTTTATCTCCATACTTCTCCTGAATTTGCCATGAAAGAGCTTTTGTCAGATGGAATGGAGAGAATATTTAACATCTCCTACTGCTTTAGAGATGAGCCAGATGCTCCGCACCACCGCAATCAGTTCATCATGCTGGAATGGTATCGCACCAACTCCGACTATCATAAAATAATGGACGACTGTGAAGGGCTAATTACTTACTGCGCAGACTTCCTTAAGAAAAAAGGTCACACTCTGGAGCCTAGGCTTAAAAATCTTAATTTTACCCGGATGACTGTTGCTGAAGTTTTTAATGATATTTTAGGTATTCAAATCCTCGATTATCTCGACACTTCATCACTAAGAAAACTGATTAAAGAAAACTATAAAGACGTTCCCCTTCCACAAGGCGAGCTCACTTGGGATGATCTCTATTTTCTCCTCTTTCTCAACAAGGTAGAACCAAAATTAGAGCGCTATCCTTATCTTCTCATCTACGAATTCCCACATCATTTGAGTGCACTCTCCACGATAAAAAAAGATGATCAGCGTGTTTGCGAACGCTTTGAAATTTACATGTTTGGAGTGGAGCTATGTAACTGCTTTAATGAACTGCGTGATCTTAAAATTCAAAAGGAAAGATTTTCAGCTCAAAAGATTGAAAAGAACCAGTGTTATAATTATGAGTTACCAGATCCTGAAGTGCTTTATAATGCGATTGAAAAAGGATTTCCGCCTAGTGGAGGAATCGCTCTTGGTGTCGAGCGACTCCTTATGGCCTTAACTGGAACAGAAAAGGCATTTTGGTCTTAGTTGATTGAGTTATAAATTTTGTGAATTTTTATAATCAGCTCAGACTTTAGGTGTTGAAAAGGAACACCCTTGGCCCACTTGTAGTGAAAAGCAGCATCATCCACAAGCCTAGCGCGATTTTTCCAAACACCTTTAAACTCTCGTGCCATCTCCGCTGAAAAAACAGAGTACCACTGATAAAGATGTTCTGGATTACTTGCAGCAAAACTATCAACCATATCAAGAGCTCTCTTTGTCATCTCTCGTTTAAGGCGATAGAGATTGACCCCTTCTATTGATTTCTTTTTGATGGTGCGATCAAAGAAGCGTTCCATAAAACGGATAGTGAACTTAATAGAGCCATCATTTATGGGGTTGTCCATATTTTCCATTCCACCATAAGTTTCATCAAGAACAATCGCGCGATAAACTCCCTCACGAGAGCCTCCTTGATTTAGAACATTTAACCACTTACCAATATCATTTCTGCCGGCCTCTTCTCCACGGACAGCATCGTAGACTTCAACTACATATTTATAATCAAATTTTTCTTTAACTGCCTTATCTTTTATAGGTGTTCCAATTTCATTCTCATCATAAACCTTGGTGCTAGTCGCACTGGCATTAATTTGAGGAATAGGGGGAAGTTTGTAAGTTTTTTTCGGAGGACCAAAAATCGTGGATGTAAAAGCTTCCCCAGCTAGTTTTGACATAAAAGGGCGGAGTTTGCTTTTATATTTTTCAAACAAACTAACTTCTTCAGCGAAGGTGATATTAGTCATACCCAAAAGGATAATGGCAACAAGTAAATTTTTAACTTTCAAGTGTCTCTCCTATTTCATCAGCTTCTTCACAGCAAGCCAGTCTTTTTTTATTTGCTCTATCTTATCGACACAAAGTGGAATCATCTTACTTATCAATTCAGGATCGCAGCTAATATATTCATCCATTAGATGTAGCGATTGGGTCAAGGTAGAAATATCACCATTAAGATCGTGAATAAGCTTATCTTTATCTTTATCTTTACTCTCCTTCACTTTCAATCCTCTCTTTGATGCGATAAAACGAGCTACTTGAGATTTTCAGAGCGGAAAATGCCTCGCGAATTCTTCCATGTTTAAGGGCAATGAACTCAGACACAATTTGATTTTCAATCCTTTCCGTATAAGCTTTAAGTCCATTCTCTTCGATATATGTAATTACTTCTTTTTCAATATTATTTACTGCGAGATCCATGCTGCTGGAAAATTTAGAGGGAAGCTCACTGGGAGTGATCACACCTGATGTTTTTGCCACCATTAAATCAACTAACTTCTCTAGCTCCCGCACATTTCCAGGCCATGTGTAATTTTTTAAGATGGTCATAGTTTCTGGTGTCATCACCACCCTGCGAGAACGCTTATCCATAAAGTGGCGAATCAAAATGGGAATATCTCCCCTACGCTTATGAAGATCCTTGAGGACAATATTAAAGCCCTCAAGTCGATAAAAGAGATCCTCTCGAAAGTCCCCCTCCCTAACCATCATTTCGAGATCATCACAGGTTGCACTGATCAGTCTGAAATTTGAAGTGACTTGAGTTGAAGATCCCAGAGGAGTGAAGCTTTTTTCTTCGATCACCCGTAGGAGTTTCTTTTGAATTGACTTGGGCATCGTTGCCACTTCATCGAGAAAAAGTGTTCCCTCATGGGCCAATTCAAGCTTTCCAATTTTTTTTGAAATCGCTCCAGTGAATGCACCCTTTTCATGCCCAAAAAGTTCCGACTCTAAAAGATTTTCAGGAATCTCAGAGCAGCTCAAGTGAACAAATTTATCGGACTCACCAAAGATCAACTTGTGAATTAACTTAGCAATATAACTCTTACCCGTGCCTGTGGCCCCGCGAAGATAGATGGGCCGGTCGCTAACGATTACTTCTTTGAGTACTGATAGCTGTTCAATAAGATCACAATCACTAGTGACAAATTCATTCTTAAAAAATGTTTCAATATATTTTGATGAACGGATGAGATCGAATTTTTTAAGAACAATATCAAAGCTTGCACGGGTAAATGGCTTGGAGAGAAAATCAAAACAACCTTCATTATAGGCACATTCAATTGTGGCATCATCTTCACGCCCACTAAGGACAACAGGATACGATCCGGCCATGACTACCGGACGGACTAAATCTAATCCCGCAAGATCTCGTTCAAGGTCAAGATCGAGAAATACCATATCATATGAATTTTCTTTAATTAATTTAAGTGCCACCTCAGAATTTGGGGCATGGGAGATGTCTCCTTTCTCTCGGAGGAACATCTCAAGGTTTATACGTGCCAGATCATCATCTTCAACTATCAGAAAATTATATTTCATTTTTCCTATCCTTTTGCTTTTCATAATCTAAATCGGCACAACAACATCAAAGATTTACTATTTCTCTTTTTTTAGATTTGAGTGCTCAAGCAAAACAAACAACATCTCTTTACACTCCTTATCGAAGCTCTATATATCGCTGAATTCACGTGAACTATAACAAATAGGGGCAGAATTTACTTACCTCAATATTTTACTCAATCTTTGACATAATAGAGGGTATGAAATCAAAAATCGGATTGACACATTTTTGGGTACTACTATTAATTTTTCTACTAAACGGCTGTATGCCCGACAGTATGACAAAATGGGAAGAGAACCCCCCTGCGAAGAAGACACTGGCACCAGTAGTAACAGCGGACCCTCCTTCAA
>JAGLCH010000364.1 GCA_023146355.1 Bacteriovoracaceae bacterium
GCTGCTGTCGTTGCGTGGGCAATCGGTGAGATTAAGGTTGAGCTTGATAAGTTTAAGGCCTGGGAATCTAGTAAATAAATTGGAAGACCCTTGTAATTATATATAATCCCAAGTGTCACCAATCTTGTGTACGGATAATCTGCTAATCGTCTCAAGAAGATTAAGGTGACTTTTATTTTTCCAGTTATCATTTTTAATATTTGATCCAAGACTTTTTGATAGCTGGTAAGCAAATTGTTCGGGGTACATTTTTTGGTAGATTTCCCAGTATGAAATAATACAGTCTTTTCTTTTGTTCAGTAGCTGCAAGGAAGGCAGCTTATTCGTCTTACTGGAATTTAATGAGCTGTCACATGGAAGTAAATTCCATAGGTCATTATTCTTCCAAAGAGAGTATGGGATTGCATGGTCAATATCAAATTTTGATATTTGCTCTCCGCTCCAAATGCACTCTACTGTCTGACCTTTGAAGAGTTTGTGGATCTGGAGTGTTGATCTTTTGTCGTCTGTCGGTTCCATCAGTGCGCTTAGGATTTCACCAAAATTTCTATCTTTTTCAATGTTCTTAATGAAGTTTGCCCATTGAATATATAGGCTATCATCAATCCAGCTTCCAAATAACATTAAGTCGTGCCAGATTGAAACTGGGACTCCTATTGCTCCGGCCTCGTAGTCCATCTCATGAAAAAGACTGGCATCTTCTTTAGAGATAATCTTGAAAACTTCAGACGAGTCGCTTGTGGTGTACTTTACAGGCTGAGTTTTAATTGTTTTTGAGATCTCTTTAAGTACGACATCAACTAGGTCTCTATTTCTACCATCTTCGTATTCATCGATGAGTAAAGATAGATCCGTTGACTGGTATTGCGACAAGTTCTCTGTAAAGAGCTTTTGAATGGCAAGATTTGGTGCACTAGTAATTTGCCTGAATGGATTATCTCTTTTGAGTAAGGGGAAGTAGTATCTTATCCATGTGAAGGCAACTCGTTTCATTGGAAGCCAGACATACTCTCTGTCGTAATCGTATTTAGCTATTCCATTTTCATGACGCGCCAAATAGTTAAGGCCTCTCAGTAATGCGAGCTTATACGTGGATGTCTTTTTGTCTTTAATTAGAATTTCTTGAATTCGATCAATTCCATCTTTTCTTGAGGTGTCTATTTTTTCAAAAACTAAGTTGTGCCATATCACATCTTCTCTATTTTCTTCTTGTTGCTCTTCGTTGAAAATTGCTTTTGCACCAAGCCCTTCAAATAGACTAATCAATCTGCCCGTGGGAATATTTGTAAAGAGCCTTCCATCTTCTTCCCTGTTTGTATCAGCTGCTACTCCCCTTG
>JAGLCH010000365.1 GCA_023146355.1 Bacteriovoracaceae bacterium
TAAGTATCTCTGAAGGCTTATTCAGTGGTGTGACAAATGGAGGAGTATGGTCGGGTGTAGGATCAGCAAAAGTTGAATTCTCATAGGTGGCCTCTCCTTTTTCGTTGATTAGGTTTCCGAAATTTACTCCCTGTAAGCGCTTGCCAAATACTTTCTCTCTCTCTTCTGCTTTATTGAATCTTTCAGTAAGGGCCTTCATGTCTACAGAGCCCGAAGCAGCTCCCGGAGCTTTGTTTATTCCTTTATTGAGCATATCTAAATATCTTTTAGGGTTGCGGAGGTGGACTCCTACGCCGAGGTTAGCTTCTACTGCCATTAACTCTGTCATGTTCAACTCGGCATACGCTTTGGCCTTCGAATCAAGTGTACTGTGGGATAGACCTGCCATATAGCACTGAATAGCACCAACTGCATTGATATCATCGGGAACAACTATATGGTCAGATGGAATGGGTCCACTGCTCCGAAGTAAGTCTTCTGCGAGTACTTGATGTTGAAATCGGTCATCATTATCAAAGGCGTTACACATTTCTGTATAGTCGGCCACAATATCATCACATTTGGCCTTAGTGATTGTGTTTTCCAGTGTGTTTTTAAGAGATGCTTTGCGAAATGCATCTGCCAATGCTTGATGCGTTGCAGCTGTCGCGTATAATTTGTCGCCAGTCAACATCATTTGGCGATTAGTAACATCAGCAGCAAGGTATTCAGTAATATCAGTTGATCCTTCTGGGTTGATAACCCCTCCTGATGGAAAAGTCAGTTTGATATCATTCAAAACAGAGCTTTCTGACAATATTACCGTAACTGATTCTATCATGTTGGCTCTTGTCTCTATATCAGCTCTTGCACTTGCAATTTTACCATCTTTTTCTAGGGAATAGAGGCTCATCATCTGCTTGAAAGCATTTAAAAGTTTTTCATCCCACCCTGCGTACCTTTCCACATCAGCCTCGACACCTTCAAGCAATTTTTTTGTATTTTTTGGAAGTTTGTTTAATGACTTGTTCAATGTGTGATCGGCCTTAATATGTGGATCCTCTCGTATGCTATTTATAACTTTATCTACTTTTTCATAAGTACATCCAGTTACTTCTTTATCCATTGCTTTCGCGAGGCTAGCTTTTAGGTATTGCATGCTGCAAGTTGAAGCTGTATCAAAGCTCGAATCTGACTTTAGATAACTTTTTGCCATTGAAGATTCTAGCAGATTTTTCACTAGCAACCGGCTTGAAAGTATTTTTTCCATGTAGTATACAGCTTTTGTTTTTTCTGCAGAAGCTTTGATCATACTGTCTATATATGTCAATCTGCGATGGCCTATTGGTTTCTTTAAGTGTTGCTCAATACACATGCAGAATGATTTTGCCTCAGCTTGTGTCTGAACTTTGTCATTGCTATTGGTGGGCACCTTATTAAGACAGATACTTTCGCGATTCTGTGAAGTTAGTTTTTCATCTAATTTACTTACAGTTGCATTTGCGTCAATACTTGAAACACAGTCTTGATTTGCCTTGCGAGAATCGGCCTCTATACTGGTAAGTAAATCTGCGCCAATTGCATATGCATGGATTGTTGAGAGCGCGAAAAAAGTAAAATAGCGAATGGCCTTGTTCATATAAATACCTAGCTGTTTAGATTGTGACTTACCTAGAGGATAATTCCCCACCTGACTTATCGGAAATTAATTCGTAAACTAAAGCGGAAAGATATCTTTTGTTAGAGTAGATATTGCAGTGCTAACGCTTTGATTTTTTTAGGTTTTCTCGCTGTAAATAAGGCCATAAATAAGTGCTGTTGCGCTCTATTACAGTTAGTGAAAATGCCCTTTTAAAAGCCTCAAAAAGGTGGCATTAAAGAGAAATTATTGTTCTGTGGTATGCTGCAATAAAATTGATAGCAGTTTTTACAAATCAATTGCGATAAGGCCATCTAATCTGCTATGTACACTCCGTACTATGAACTCCTAGGGAACTTTTTTACTGGGGATTCATTTAGTTCAAACTCCGAGTATAATGAAAACAGTAAGTTGTAAAAACGTGACGCACATGCTAATAAAATATTATACTAATATTTAGGTGTTTATGTTGTATCAAAGAACTATTGCTAAAAAAGTATCAATCACAGGGATTGGTATTCACTCTGGAAAGAAGGTTACCATTACGTTGTACCCTTCTGCCGCTGGTACTGGGATCCGCTTCAAGCGTGTTGATCTTGAGAATGCTCCTGAGCTTGTAGCAAGCTTTGACACTGTTGGTGCCACAGAGATGAATACCACCATTGGTGAAGGAATCTCCGCCATTCACACTGTTGAACACCTATTTGCTGTTTTTTACGGGCTAGGCATTGATAATGTATATTGTGAAATTGATGGCCCAGAAGTACCCACTATGGATGGGTCTGGTGCATCATTTGCTTTCGTTCTAAAGGAAGCAGGAATTCAAAACTTAAGCCAATCGAAAAACTTTTTAGTAGTAACCGAAACTGTGAGGGTTGAGCTCGATGATAAGTGGGCCGAGATTATACCGGCATCAAAACTCATTATAGATTCTGAAATTACTTTTACGCACCCTGTAATTGGCACTCAGCATATGAGCTTTGAATTCAGCTGTGAAGGCTTTATCAATGAGATTCTTCGAGCAAGAACTTTTGGATTCTTGCGAGACGTCGATATGCTAAAGCGCAAGGGACTTGCAAAAGGTGGATCCCTTGATAACGCAGTAATTCTCGATGACTTTAAAGTAATGAACCCTGATGGACTTCGATTTGAAGATGAATTTATTCGCCATAAAATTCTCGATACCATCGGCGACATTAGTCTCTTGGGACATGAGATTGCGGGAAAAATTACAACATATAAGTCAGGTCATAAGCTTCATAATATGCTTTGTCGTAAGCTAATGGCGACTCCAAGTGCCTATAAAATTGTAAACTCGGCCTTCCTTCAAAAGGAAGCAGTTGAGGCCTTTGAACTTCCCCGCTCAATGTCACTTGCCTTTACCTAATTTTGCTTTACTGCTCACCTTATTCCCGATAAATATAATTCAAAATCTAGGTTCAATTGATTTGAAAGGAAATATACTATGAAGTTATCAAAGGGGTTTTGGCAAACCTATAAAGAAGTTCCCAGTGATGCAACTATTGCATCGCACATTTTAATGACTCGAGCAGGTTTAATCCATAAGTCTGCTAATGGGATCTACAATTATTTGCCGATGGGACTTCGCTCTATAAAAAAAGTTGAACAAATTATCCGTGAGGAGCTCACAAAAGCTGACTGCTACGAGCTTCAAATGAGCACAATCACACCTGGGGATTTATGGCAAGAGTCTGGCCGTTGGGACAAAATGAGTGGTCAGATGCTCAAGATGAAGGACAACGGGGGCAGAGATCTTTGCTACAGTCCTACTAACGAAGAGGCGATCACTGATATTTTTAGAAAGACCGTTAAATCGTATAAAAACCTCCCAGTTACTCTTTATCAGATCAATACAAAGTTTAGAGATGAAATTAGACCACGCTACGGTTTAATGCGTGGTCGCGAGTTTACAATGAAAGACGGATACAGTTTTCATATTTCGCGTGAGTGTATGAAGGAAAGTTATCAAAAGATGTACGATGTCTATGAGATGATTTTTAATCGCATGGGCCTAAAATATATCGCCGTTGAAGCTGATGGTGGTGCTATGGCCGACGGAGACTCAAGGACTCATGAGTTTCAAGTCCTTGCTAGTTCGGGGGAAGATAGCGTTATCCACTGCCCATCTTGTGAGTACGCTGCAAATATTGAGCGTGCTACAACTAAACGTGCATTTCTCAATACCGGTAAGTCGGATCTCGCAATGGAAGTCATTGATACTCAAGATGCCACTACTATTGAGGATGTATGTACGATGCTCAATACTCCCCAGTCGGCGAGTCTGAAAGCTCTTCTTTATACCACTATAGTGGAAGATAAGCCTCATCTCGTTCTTTTTATGGTTCTCGGTGATGATAATATTAATGAGTTGAAAATCAATAAGCTAGTTCATTGTGAGCATATTGCTCCAGCAACGGACTCCGAAATGCTTGCCGCGGGGATTCCTAAAGGTCATATCGGTCCTCACTCTCTGCCTGAAGGAATTGAAGTATTCTTCGATAAGGAGATTGATATCAACGCTGCTTATTGTGTTGGTGCTATGAAAGTCCAGAAGCACGTAATTAATTTCATACCAAGCCGTGATGCTTGCGAGTTTAAAACTGCTGACCTTAGAGAGTCTAAAGCAGGCGATCTATGTTGCAACTGTAATAAGAATGTTGAAGAGATTCGCGGAATTGAAGTTGGACAGGTTTTTGAGTTGGGTGACAAATATACAAAATCTATGGGTGCCACAATTCTTGATCACAATGGAAAAACAGCACATCCTTTTATGGGATGCTACGGGATTGGCGTTACCAGAACCGTTGCAGCTGCTATTGAGCAAAATCATGACGAAAATGGAATCATTTGGCCTGCAAGCATTGCTCCATATCACCTCTACTTTGCTGTTATTGCAAAGAGCGATGAGACAAAAGCTCTTGCGGAGGAGATTTATAATGATCTTCTAAGCGCTGGAATAGAAGTCGTTTACGATGATCGTAAAGCTGGTGCTGGTTTTAAATTTAAAGATGCTGACCTCCTTGGATTACCAATTCGACTTGTTCTGGGAGAGCGTGACTTTAAAGAAAGTGGACTGCTTGAAATTAAGTCCAGGAAGTCTGGTGAGATAAAAAAAGTGTCACAAAAAGAGCTTATTACCACTGTAACTGATTTACTAAAGGAGCTGTAATGGCAGATTTAGACTTTGATATTGTTATTGGGATTCATAGTATTGTTGAGGCCCTAAGAAACGAAAAGCGCTCTGGCCATAAACTTTACCTCTCAAGTGAGGGGATGGGCGAATTAAAAAAACGTGCAGGAGCTACGGCACGCGACCTCGAGGGAGTGCAGATTATCAATCTCGAATCCCATGCATTGCAAGAAGAGGGAAAGAGGCTTTATAAAGAAATAGATATGAAATTTTCTCGTATCCCCTCCCAAGCATTTTTAGTCACAACGCCTATTGAAATTGTTGATATCACCTGGATCTATGATCAGATGGGCGAGGGTAAAAACCTTAGTATTCTCTGCCTGGATCAAATCACTGACGTTCACAATGCTGCTGCTATTATGCGTTCGGCGGCATTTTATGGAGTAGATTGCGTTTTGATCTCCCAGAAAGGTAATTTTGGAATGGGGCCTAACTTCGCGCGCATTGCTTCAGGTGCGCTGGAATACGTTAAGATTGTAAAGTGCTCTAGCCTTCCTAAGGCAATAAAAAAATTAATCGATCAGGGAGTAGAGGTTGTTGGCTTTAGTGAACACGCCGAAGGGGAAACAGTGGAGCTCATCCCTAACAGAACGAAGTGCCTAGTTATGGGTGCCGAGGATGTTGGCATTTCAAACGCACTAATGAGGATAATTCCCCATACTGTTGCACTGAGGCCTCATGGCGAAATTAAGTCTCTTAATGTTTCTGTAGCCGCTGCTGTAGCTATGGAACGGTTTTTTAGATAAATCTTATTGGTAAAAAAGAGTAAAATAATTCTTGCATTATTCGGCTCAAACGATTATAAAATTCTTAATTAGAAATATGCTGGTGTAGCTCAGTTGGTAGAGCAGCGGTTTTGTAAACCGCAGGTCGTAGGTTCAAATCCTATCACCAGCTCCATTTTTT
>JAGLCH010000366.1 GCA_023146355.1 Bacteriovoracaceae bacterium
ATAGGCGAATTTGTCGAATGGCTTTATACACTCGACCTCCAAAAAGCCTACGGTCCAAAGATGGGGAAGGTTATTCTAAAAAAAGCTGTGATGACTGCATTTAAATGTGTTGCCCCAATTTTTCTCACCGCTGCTTGTGTGGGGGTTGCCTCATCAATCGTTCAGTTTGGGCTACTGTTTTCACCTGAGGTACTTCAGCTTAAGTTCGATCGCGTAAACCCACTTGCTGGTGTTAAACGACTCTTCTCAATGAAGTCAGTTGTTGAAGCAATTAAGGGTGTATTTAAATTTTCAATTATTATTTCAATCGTCTACTTTTTTCTAAAAGATGATATTAGTAGTTATAGTGGGTTCCTTCATATGAATTTCTTTGAAGGATTTCTCTATCTTAAAGATATGGTCGTTCAGATTTGTATGTCTATGGTGGCAGGACTCATTGTTGTTGCAATGGCAGACTTCGGTTATCAAAAGTTCGCTTACAAGAAAAAAATGATGATGAGTAAATCTGAGATGAAGCAAGAGCACAAACAACAGGAAGGTAATCCTGAAGTCCGAGCTAAAATTCGAGCTATTCAGCGTGAGATGTCTTCAAAAAGAATGATGGCCGATATCCCAACTGCTGATGCTATTGTTACTAATCCAACTCATATTTCAATCGCTATAAAGTATGACCCTGAAACAATGATTTCCCCCGAAATTATTGGAAAAGGTTCTGACCACCTGGCACTAAGAATTAGAACAATTGCGAAAGAACATAATATTCCTCTGGTTGAGAATGTTCCTCTTGCTAGAACTCTCTACAAGACTGTTAAAGTTGGAGAAGGGGTTCCTCGAAATGCATATAAAGCAGTGGCGGAAGTCCTAGCATTTGTTTATCGTTTAAAGAAAAAAGAAAACGCATTACAATAGGTATAGATGTTAGAAAAATTAAAGGTCTTTACAACAAACACTGACTTAACTTTTGCGATCGCAATATTGCTGATCCTCGGAGTTATGATGGTCCCTGTTCCAGCTGTAATGCTGGACCTCTTTCTTGCTGCCGTAATTGTGATCTCAATTGTTATTGTTCTTATGTCCGCATATGTAAAAAAACCACTTGAGTTCTCAACTTTTCCCACTGTTCTTTTGCTTATTACCATATTTAGACTGGGCCTAAATGTTGCTTCAACTAGAAGAATTCTTACTTATGGTGGAACTGATGGAACAGCAGCTGCGGGACAACTAATTAGAGCATTTGGGGAATTCCTCACCGGCGGTAACTATGTTGTTGGTATTATCATTTTCCTCATTTTTGTAATTATCAACTTTATGGTTGTTACTAAAGGTGCTGGACGTGTTGCTGAAGTAGCTGCTCGATTTACCTTAGATGCAATGCCAGGTAAGCAGATGGCCATTGATGCCGATCTTAATGCTGGTCTGATTGACGATACAACTGCGAAAAGTCGTCGAACTGAAATCGCGATGGAAGCTGATTTCTACGGTTCTATGGATGGTGCTAGTAAGTTCGTTCGTGGTGATGCGATAGCTGGTATTATGATTACTGCCATCAATATTTTGGGTGGGATCATTTTAGGTATTGCATACTATGATATGAGTGCAGCAGATGCCGCACAAACATTTACGATGCTTACTATTGGTGATGGACTCGTTGGCCAGATTCCTGCTCTTGTAATTTCATTTGCTGCGGGTATCGTGACCACTAGAAATGCCTCTTCAGAAGAAGAACTTGGCTCCACTATGCGCCAGGAAATTAAGGTCCATCCTAAGGCCCTTTATATGGCAGCTGCTGTTGTCTTTATTATTTCAGTTATACCTGGAATTCCTGGATACCCGTTTTGGGTCATTGGTGGCATTACTGCCTTTTTTGCTTATAGAATTGAGAAGGGTAATGAAAAAGAGGCGCAAAAGGCCACTGCGTCAGAAGTTGTGGAAGATAAGAAAACTACTTCTGAAAATCTCGAGGATCTACTTAACCTTGAGATGGTGGAACTTGAAGTTGGTTATGGATTAGTCCACCTTGTTGACTCTGATCAAAATGGAGATCTGCTTGAGCGTATTACCCACTTACGAAAGCAATTTGCGCTTGATTGGGGAATTATCATACCTTCTGTTCGAATAAAGGATAATCTAGAACTTCCACCAGGTGGATATTCTATTCGAATAAAAGGTGTTGAAGTTGCCGGAGGGGAGTTGATGACTGATCACTTCCTTGCAATGGATTCAGGTTCCGTTATTGAAAAGATAGAAGGTATTGAGACTATCGAACCAGTCTTTGGAATGCCATCGGTTTGGGTTTTAGAAGACCAAAAAGATGATGCTCAATACAATGGTTACTTAGTTGTAGATCTCTCTACTATTGTTGCAACTCATATTACTGAAGTTCTGAAGTCAAATCTATTTGAACTATTTGGTCGCCAAGAACTTGTTCGGGTGATGGAACCATTCAAGGAGACTAATCCTAAACTTGTGGGAGACCTGATACCAGATATTCTTCCTTTAGGAATTATTCTCAAAGTTATGCAGAATTTACTTAGAGAGGGAGTCCCTGTACGTGACTTGCGAACAATTTTTGAATCTCTTGCTGAATACGGAATGAGTGTTAAAGACCCCGATATGCTTACAGAGTTTGCTCGTCAGTCCCTGTATCGAACGATTACAGATGGTATTAAGGGGCCTGATGGTGATATTCCTCTCTTCACATTGGATCGCGCAATCGAAGAAGAGATCGCTCAGAACTTAATTCAAACGGAGCAGGGGCAGCAACTTTCACTTGATCCAAAAATTACCCAGTCGATTTTGGCGAGCCTCAACGAGCGTATTGAAGAGGCCACAGATATGGGAGAAAAGATGATTGTTCTTTGTTCTCCTGTGATTAGAAATCACTTTAAACGTTTAACAGAAAAATTTATCCCCAATCTCGTTGTCATTAGTCATAACGAATTAAGTCCAGATGTGAATATTAGATCACTGGGCACAGTAAGGTTATAAGAGGTAACTATAGATGTACGTTAGGAAATTTGAAGCGGACACCTTAGAAGAAGCGTTAAAGGCCATCAAAAAAGAGATGGGTCCTGATGCGATCATTTTAAAGACTGTTAATAACAAAGGAATTAAAGGAGCTTTCAAGAAAAAGAAAATTGAAATCACTGCGGCAATTTCTGAAACCAATTATGTGAAAAAAGCTCGGGTCGATGCAGTATTGAATACCGATCAAAAAGAAGAATTCTATTCGGATAATGCAGGAAGTATTAAGAAAACAATTGAAGGTCACTCCAAGAACGTAACCAACAACGGTCCTCTTAATGTTTCTGATCAGTATTCAAAACTAGGATTAAATAGACCTGTTCAAACAACTCAAACGAAAGATATCTCACGGGGACTAGATGCCTTCTTAGGTGATACTGCCGAAAAACCCAGTGATATAGCTCAAAAATCATCACCAGTTATTAGCTCAGAAGTAGAGCTTGATGATGATTTAGAGTCTGAGCTTGCTAAGTACAGTTCTGACTCATATGGCGCTTTAGGAGGCCTAGACACATTTATCGATGAACCTGCTCGCCAAGAAAGTTCAGATTTTGAAGCAATCACTACAGAGATGAGTGGAGAAGCAGTAACTAAGATTGAAGAACTTGAAAAACAGATCTTCGAGCTTAAGAAATCTGTAGACTCTTTTGAAAGGAAGGAGCCTACAGGTGTTTATCAGCTTCGAACAACCCTCCGAAGTTTAGATATTTCCGAAAAATATTTACAGTTTCTGATTCGTAAAACCGCATTTGATTTATCAGATGAAGAACGTCAGAATTCTGATATCGTTTTTGAGTACGCACTTCGTGAAATGATTGAGATGATCAAGACTGACCTTCCTCTATTTTCAAAAGTTGATGAGGAAGAAACTCCTGTGATCACGACACTTGTTTCTGAGATCTCATCTGGTCAAACGAGTATGTTACTTAAGCTTGGTGCCCTAAAAGATGATGCCGTTTTAATTCAAAAATCGGATAAAAATCAAGGAGAAAATGTTGATTTCTTTGAGAAAATCTTTGGTCTCAAAGTAGTACAAGTCGATACTTCAGCTGAAGTGGTTGCAGAGTGTCGCAAAGCCCATCAGCAGGGGAAGTCGACCATCATTGACTATAGGACCAAAAAAGAAGAAATCGACGAAACAAAAAAGTTTATTGAGGGTCTATCTCGATCATTTTCTAATGTGGAAGTATTGGTCTCCCTTTCAGCAATTCACTCAGAGTTGTATAATAAGAAAGTGGTGTCTCTTTATAAGGGGCTGGCCGACGGAGTAGTTGTATCACACTTAGATTTATGTCTAAACTTTGGTGCACTATTTAACTTGGCCGAATCCTTCCAGGACACTCCATTTAAGTTTTTTGGTACAGGGAAAATTGTGCCAGATGATTTAGAGGCAGCTACCGCTGAAAGGATTTTAGCAGGTATATTTCACCTCTAAGTTATTTTGAAATGATTATTTTGCATCCTAGGATGGGATGCAGTAAATAGGAGACAGGATGTCAGCATCGAGTGCCAGCGCATGGTTACTTTCTCAAAATCAAACTTCCCCTCGACAGAGAGAGAACGCCAAAACTATCGCCGTTACCAGTGGAAAAGGCGGAGTTGGGAAGACGTCAGTATCAATCAAACTGAGCAAGCTTCTAGCAAAATCAGGTAAGCGCGTTCTGCTTATCGACTGCGATTATAATCTTTCTAATACTCATCTCAAATTAAATCTTCCAGTGGCGAGCAACTTCTATGCTTTAATTTCTGCTGAAAAACCTTTTGATGAGTGCATCCATAAAGATGGTAACTTTCATCTTCTTTCAGGTTGTAATGGTAATATTGAGCTCTTTGAAAGAGGGTTAGAATTAGATCGTCTCATTATCGATATTATATCTGAACACCAGCATCAATATGATTATATCCTTTTAGATAGTCCCGCGGGTATTGGTAAGGATAATCTTACTCTTAACGCTTATTGCGACGAGCGATTTGTAGTAATTACACCAGATAAATCTTCAATTACAGATTCATATTCATTGATGAAAATCCTGTCTACAAAGTATGGCATAAATGAAAACCATCTTCTGATCAATAAAGTTTCTTCTGATGTTCAGTATCATCGCATGATTAAAATAATGGGTGAAACGGTTGAGAAATATTTGAATGGAAGACTTCACGTCCTTGGATCCATCAGAAAGGTAGACAAAGCGGTAGACCTATTTGATGGGATTTTACTAGAGGATGAAAATTCTGCCCTTCATGAAAATTTCGTAAAGATCATCAATAAGATGACCGAAGAAACGGGTGTTAAGCAGGATAGTATCTCACCATTTACATGGGGTAGAGGACAAGAAGTTCAACCAATGACCTGCCAAGGAGTACTCTAATGTCGTCATTGTCAAAAAAATTGAAGAATCTCAAGGATTACCGCTCTACAGTAGACCCGAAGGTAAAAGATGAGATTATTATTGAATATGCACCTCTAATTAAATATATCGCACAAAAAATTGCGTCACGACTTCCTTCTAATATTGAAGTTGATGATCTTATTTCATGTGGTGTTATTGGTCTGATGGATGCTATCGAAAAGTTTGATCCAACTAGAGATAATAAATTTAAAACATATGCTGAATTTAGAATTCGAGGAGCAATCCTTGATGAGCTTAGAGCACAAGACTGGGTTCCACGCTCAATTCGAGAAAAAGCAAAAATGGTTGATCGCACCTACTCAAAGCTTGAATCTTCACTTGGAAGACCAGCGACTGATGAAGAAATGTGTGCTGAGCTTGATGTATCCCATGAAGAGTTTCACGACCTCCTTAATAAGGCCAAGTCGATCTCTTTGCTTAATATTGATGATTCGGCCTCATTTAACCGCGGCGACAAGAGATTGATGGCCGGTATGATGGATAGTGATAGAACAGCAAATCCATACAATGCTGTTAGCTATAAAGACCTTCGAGATAAAATTAAAGAGGGAATCATGACACTTCCTGAGAAGCAGCGGCTAGTGCTGTCTCTTTATTATTACGAAGATCTTAATCTGAAGGAAATTGGTCGAGTATTAGATGTAACAGAATCTAGAGTCTCTCAGTTACACACTCAGGCAATCATGAAATTGCGTGGAAAACTTCGCAGCATCTATGACGCCCCAGAAGAGCTGTTGGCAGGCTAATAAGCTAAAAAATAAACCTTTGAATTTCGTGCGGTTTCCCCCATACTTGTGGTAGGAAATCTTTTCCCATCACATGGAAGTGGTACAAAGTATCGGGAATAAACACGGATGTTGCTCTTGGAAAATCCCCCCTGTTTAGCCCACGCTTTAGGACTGTTTTCACCTACTAAGGTAGAGCGGAGTAAGCATGGAGTTCAAATTTAGTCGTTCCATACAAATTTATTTCACATCAGTGTTGGCCATTTTTGCAATTGCATTAACGGTGGGTACTTTTTACTATTGGAATAGTGGAGCGCTTAATACTGAAAATGTAAGTGCTGTTTTCGAAGCAGCAATTCAGATAGACGAGATTGGAAAAAAAAATGATCTAGGGAAAATTAAGCAACTCGTTGAAACAGATAGAGCTAGAGAAGCAGCAAAGGTAGTTTCAAGACTTGAGGTCGACGTTCGTGTAATTGACTTTGCATCTCCTGTATCAGAGTTTTCCCGTCTTAATGATTCATTTACAGCAACAAAGAAAGGGATTACGGGATTGATTGCAGTTCCACAGGTTAGATCTCTGCTAAATGTTTTTTCAGAACGGCTAAAAAAGTTTCACCAGTTTGTGAGCGATAATAATTGGAGGACTCTAACTAGAACTTCCCAGCGTACTATCAGGCGTGTATCAATCAGGCGAGTAAGGCAGCCAGGTTTTTTTAGTTATAAACGTGTTAAAGAGTTAAAAAGAGCAGTCCTTGCAGATATCCGTCAAATGAGAATGGTTACTGAGCGATCAGTGTTATCTACAGGAGACAAAAATATTATTTATCTAAAGCTTAGAGCTTTAAAAACAGAAGTTATTCTATTAGATAAGTATCAAAGTGCACTAAAGGTTTTTAATCGTTCATATAAGTTGCTTGCAAATAATTACACCAGTTGGAATCAAGCAGTCTCACCCGAAATTTCACTTAATAAAATCAGATTGGAAAAAAACTCAAGAAGTCTTTTGTTTGGAATATTTGGATTTATTTTCTTTGTATTACTTTCAATTGGAGTATCTGTACCTGCTGTAAATTTCATACAGAAACAGGGACATGGTGAATTTGAAGACAAGGTAGTTAGTCTCATAAGAAAAGGGATCATTCCATTTGACTCCCAGCTGACCACCCAATATGGTTCGCCAGAGTTTATCAATGAAATTGGGAAATTTCATAGTTATGTTCACAAGAGAATGAGCTTCGGAAGTATTTTTCAAGAGGCAATGCCTTTTGGTTCTCTTTTACTAGACTCGAATCTTAATATGATATGGGCAAATTCAGAGTTCTACGGAAACTGGGGCATTGATAACAAAACGTCACAAAGTAGTGACATTACCTGGAACTACCTTCAGAAGTTTACTAATCTTGGTGAAGAGGATCCTGTTATTTTGGCCCATAATGAAGGGCTGGCCGGAATTTATCAGATTCAAGTTAAGACTGAAAAAGATACAGAGTCGTGCCCATATGAGATGTATGTATCTCCCGTTGATTATGCTGGGCAAAATAGAATTATGGTCATGTTCTATCCTCTTCGCAGCATTGAAGACATGCTCCAGAGTCAAACGAAGGCAATCATTGGTCCAGTCACGAGAACTTTGGACTCGCTAGCTAAAGGGTCTTTTGATGACTCCTTTAAAGATGGTATTGCTTGTGATTATGAAGCTGCAGGAATTGGGGACCTCCTCAATAGTTTTGATGCCTACCAAGACAGTGTCAAAGAGTCTGAACAGAGCTTTATTACTGATATTGAACGATTGGAAGGTGACCTTTTTGATCAATATAAGCTTAATGATGACCTCAAAAAAGTTATTGAGGATCAAGGTAAGCTTCAACAGGATATGGTTGACGGCCTAAAGCAAACAAAGAAATCAATTATTGAAACCCTTGACCTCAGAGGGAGAATTGAAGAGCAATTTCTAAGTACAATGAATGTGGTGAATGACCTTTTCTATGAGCAAGAAGATCTTTTGACTGATGCAAAAAAGGCAACAAGTGGTTTAGCTGAGCAGTCAAAAGTATTTCATAATATGAAAGCTCTTCGCAATGACTACAGAGAGCAAAAAGAAGAAATTAATACCTTTAGGAATCTGATTAATCAGGAAATAAATCAACTGATGATCATGGGTAAAAATGGTGGAAGTTGGGAAACTATTGAAAGTTCACTCAACAAAATAAGAGATGATATCAAGAAATTTGAAATGACGCTGGGTCTTTTAGCGCAAGTAATGCAGGGGACTGATATATCACTTTCAAAACTTGAACTTATTATGCAGCAAAATAAAGAGCCGGAGATTGAAAAATATGTTCAGGCGTTTAAGCTGAGTAAAAATCAAGTCGAAGGTCATATGAAACAAATGAGTGAGATCAGCGCTGAGGGGCGAGAGTGCGAAGATACTCTTGTCGGGGCACTCAAAGACCAATTCTCAGTTTACAAAGATACAGTTACTAAATTGAAGTTTATGCAAGATCTTCTTGAGGATAACTACAATGCAAATGAGTTGGTGTCGGACTCTACTATGCCAGAGCTTATGGAATCGCCTGTAGTATAGCTGGATATCATTGTATCTATAATTGTATTGTCTTAAAGATATACTCTGATCTTTGTTTCAATTCCTCTAGAGTGCCAGTATTTTGAATAACAAAATCTGATCCCATTCTCTTTTCTTCGATATCCATTTGTCCATCGAGAATTCTATTGGCAAGTTCTTCAGAGTTATTATCTCTATGGAGTAAGCGTTTTAATTGAATATCTCTTGGCGCATAGACACAAACCGTGGTGTCGACTAAATCATTGAGTCCCTTTTCAAATAAAACGGGAGCATCATATACAACAAAGGGCCGATCATATGCATCGTGGGCCGAACTCAAAAACTCCTCAGACATTCTGTTATAAATATAGGATTCAATTGACTCTTGAATTAATTTCTTGGAGAAGAACTGTTCTCTGAGTATATGGAAATCAATTTTAAAATTGTTCACTGCGACTGGCACGAGTTCTTCGATGAATGCAATTGTGTCGGGCCTTGAATAGATTTTTTTTACAAGTTGATCTGCACAGATCACGATATAACCTAGCTCTCGCAAAATATCACTTACAGTGGATTTTCCTGTGGCCACGCCACCGGTTAGCCCAACAATGGGAATTGGAAAATTATATAGACGTTTGTTTTTCACAATTTTTCCGTTTCCTTCACTTTCTTCCAGTAAATATCCATTTCCGTCTGGTTCATATCATCAATACTTTTCGAGTCATTTTCAATTAGTCTTTCCATATGATGGAATCGCCTGAGAAATTTTTCATTTGCATGCTTTAAAGCTATCTCTGGATTGATATTGAGATGGCGTCCAAGCTGGGCAACGGAGAATAGAAAGTCTCCAAACTCTTCTTTTATTTTTGATTGATCGGGAGTTTTACAGTCGAGCTCTGCCTTAAACTCTTCCCATTCTTCACGGACAACTTCTTCCACCTCACTTGGACCAGGCCAATCAAAACCAAAGCGATTTGTCTTTTCTCCAATCTTGTTTGCCGAAAAAAGAGCGGGAAAATTGAGAACTCCATCATCGATCTTAGTTGTAATTCCTTTTTCTGCTCTCTTGATCGTTTGCCAATTGTCTTTCACTTGTTCTGAGGTGATGTTGGCATCCACATCGCCAAAGACGTGGGGGTGGCGAAGCTCCATCTTGTCGGCCAGAGTTCTTGCCACAGATTCAATATCAAAATTACCATTATCTTTTCCGACTTGAGAATGAAGGAGAACTTGTAGTAATAGGTCTCCCAGCTCTTCCTCCATGTGAGTTGAATCTTCGCTCTCTGCAGCATGGACAAACTCATATGCTTCTTCTATTAGAAATTTTAATAGGCTCGTATGGGTTTGTTTCAGATCCCAGGGGCAGCCATTTTGCGGATGACGGAGCTTGGCAATGACTTCAATTGCCCGTTCTAATTGGGGGTAGTTCATAATATTTCCTTTCAGTATTTATTCTATTGTACTC
>JAGLCH010000367.1 GCA_023146355.1 Bacteriovoracaceae bacterium
TACCAGGTTGACCTAATTTGCTTGATTTTCTTTTTGAGATAACTTCCACTGTAGCGAGCACGATGAGCGTCTAACTCCTTTTTGAGCTTTGCTTCATCATTCATTCTATCCCATAGCTCACCAGAGCTCATCATAGTATTGCGGTAAATCGTGTGATACTGAAGACCACCACTGATGACAGGATAGTCATAATCTTTAAAATATACAGTATTGGTGTTGTCTCCTTTTCCCTGAAAGATACTGCCATTTTTTAAAAGTAAGCGAACTTCCGGAAATCCAAAATCTTTTTTGGGGACGATCTTTTTCAAGATCCCCTCTTGTGCAAAAATAATCCGCTCCCCTTTTCCTGCTTCACCCTTAGTTTGGATAAAAACATTATGGAGATGATTTCCTTTGTTTGTTACATCTTCTGCAAAGAGAATAACCTTAGGAATATCAGTGAAAAACTCTCCCTTTTTTATCTCGTTCATCATCCCCCTGGAAGTGAGAAGAATGACACTATTACGGTACTGCCGATTAGCATTCGGAATAATATTTTGAACAAGTGCCATCATTCCTAGAGCAAGAAAAATACCAGTAATAAGAAAGGGCTTAAAGAGGTCAAAGCGAGTCATGCCAAATGAGCGCATAGCGATGATTTCAGAATCCTCACTAAACTTATTTAAACAAAAGAATACGGCAAAAAATATTGAAAGTGGAACTGCGATAGGAAAAAATGAGAGTGCAATATTACCAATGATACTAAGGAATACCCAAACATCTACCCCTTTATTGATGACGACACCAATAATACGGAACAGCTGAAAAATAATCAGAAATGATACCCAAAAAAACAAACTCACCAAAAATGGTGGAATGAAATTGATAATGAGGTATTTCTGAGGGATTTTTAACATCTCTTCTCACTGCCGGTGACAAATATATCGGTACCGTGCTAGTTTACATCGCATATATCTATTTCACAACTTTAAGGATGGCCCCCATGAGCGGTAATAAGTTCAAAATTGTCTTGTTTCAACCTGAAATTCCAGGAAATACAGGTTCGATTGGAAGAACCTGCGTTGCCCTCGGACTTGAGCTAATTCTTATTCGCCCGTATGGATTTGATATAAACGAGAAGTCAGTTCGACGTGCTGGGCTTGATTACTGGAAATATCTAAAACTGACTGAATACGATAGTTGGGATGACTTTATTGAGTCAGAAAGGCCTAAGACTAGTAAGCTCTTTTTTCTTAGCACGAAAACAGATGAACTCTATTATGATTCTGACTACAGTGAGGGTTGTTACTTGATATTTGGAAAAGAGACAGCGGGACTTCCAGAATCAATTCACGAAGAATATCCCACACGCTTTAGAACCATGCCAATGTGCAGCGACAAAATCCGTTCACTAAATCTCTCAAATGTTGCAACAGCTGTGGCCTATGAGGCCCTAAGAGTGATTGAATTCAAAAACTAGAAAAGGTATTCAATAGCTAAACGTGAAACGGTTCCAAAAGTACCCGTTTTATCACCAGAAGAATCCTGTCCAATAATTCCGTCAAGATTGAACTGTCCAGAGTGAGCGCGAATTCCAGCGGCAACAACAGTTGAGTTGGGATCAGTTTCAAGTTTACCTTCGCGTTTGATACGACTGTAAACGGAATGCTTTACAGATCCTCGCGCCATAAGCCATGAATTCAGATCAGTTTCAAAAGCAATATTTAGAGGAATGGATACTCCCTCTAAATCTTCATGGGCATCATATTTTTCATTGAATAAATTTACGCTTAAATCAGAAAAAATACGTGCAGTTTTATTTACGGGATAAATACGGCCAAAGCCTAATTTGTAACGAGTAGCACTTCCATCCTCTGAACTTGCTGCAACATCTTGCTTGAAACTCGACTTGTCGTACTCAAAATGGAAGGAATTTCCTTTAACTTTATAGGTAATACCTGTTTTGATTGCTAAATCAGAATCAAACTTATCAGAGCTTGCATCGGCACCCTCTGAAGTATCCTTTAAACCAATGTCACCGAAGACCTCAAAACTCCCTAAAATGAATCCGAGGTTTATACCATAAGCAGTATTCGTTTTCTTTATATCTACAGGCTCAGAAACTCCGTCAGCATAATAAACTTTTATCCCCCAAAGTAACCCTGCATCTCCAGCAAAAAAGAGATCGACTCTATTATCCTGCTTTTGAAATTTGTCATTCTTCATCTCATTGTGAGCACCAAGCTCACTTCCAAAGTAGGCCCCTAAAGTGAAGCTGCCAGAATCTGCAAAGATTCCGCCTTCAGCATGAGGAGCAGTAGCGGAGTCTGCATTATTATTTCCACTTCCCCACTCTGTAATAATCAGGTTTTTTTCCATATTAAGGTAGGCCGGATTTAAAAACACTGAGCGAGTATCATCGATATAGAAAGACCCCCTGTTACCATCCTGCCCTAATGACTCTAGGCGCGCCTTGGTGGCATAAGATGTGGAATTAACTAATAGTAAAGCGAGTAATAGAAGTTGCTTCTTCACGAATCCTCCAGGATTTTCGAGTGAAATCAAACATTAACTAGAAATAGTGTACTTGAGGTAAATCAATAAACCAATGCTTGTCTAAGGGAAATCAGTGCACGACAGAGGTGTGATAAGCGAGAGACTTTAACCTCTTCGTTTTCAAGTGTTGCAAAATAGGTTGAATCGATAGGAGCATTTTCTCCAATAAATACTAACCCCGAAAGCGACTCTTTAGCATTATTGTACTTTTCATCGGCGATAACTGTGGAAGCACTATTCTCAAAAAGAGAAAAGTACTCACTGGAAACATTCTTTTTGAAACCTGGGAAAATTTTATCAAGAGATCTTTTTAAAGTCTTGATTCTTCTTGTTACCTCTTCCTCTGAAGACTGATCGAGATCAATACTTGCCACAAATTCGATTTTTTTAGCATCCTCACTATCAATTTCTCCGATATAGTGCCCCCAATCGTGTGTATAACTTAAAGGAATAAAAAGAGTATCCTGAATATCAGTGAACTCTTCTTTAAGTTGAAGTTTTACAAGGTACTTTCCATCTGACTTAGTCGATTCCGCATACTCAAATAATGCCGGCGGTAGTTTAGAACTCTCTGTAAAACAATCTGTAAAAAAATCTGGACGCTCTCCCCAAAACAATTTTGTTGTACGAATATCGGTTCCAGCAGATAACTTCACATTCCAAGTATTATCAGAAAAAGATATTGCCTGGGGAATGAGTTGTAGTGACTCTTCTTGAATGGAATTAATACTTTCACGACTAGAAGTTTCAAAGAGTTCATTCCAATTTATTCTCGTGCGAGGAGAAGTATAAAACTCTTCACCGTCGAGCAGCTTTTCCGATTTGCTTCGACCTCCAAACTTTCGCCATTTCTGATCTTTAAAAAAAAGGCTAACTCCGTAATCACAACTTACTGAGGCTTCAGGATATAGTTTTTGAAAAATAGCTATGTTCTCCCTCCCCCTTATAGTTGATGGCCCAAAGGGTCTTATATTTTCCGCTGCAAAATCCTTAGGAGAAACCAATATTACAGAATCCGATTTTTTCTTTAACTGCGCGTAAAGCTCGAGTGAATAGATGTCACTTCCAATTACTAATGACTCACATTCAATCACCTTAGCAACTTCATCAACTTTCTTTTTAAGCGCACTTAAACGGCCACCAAGTGACATATATTCTCCTAATGATTTTCGGTGAAATTAATTATCTGACTACCAGCTTATCGCCTGCACGAATCTGTCTTCTTTGAATAAGGCCTAGATTAGAGACAATAATAGTATCCAATGAAGTTCCAGTCTTTCTGGCAACTGACCACAAACTATCTCCCCTTAGAACAGTATAATATTCCTTAGGATTAGTAATACGCTTTCCACGTTTTTTAGCTAACCTAATTCTGTACTTATACCGACGCTTGCGAAGAATGCTCTTACGCGGCTTTTCATAAAGATCTGCATACATTTTTTCTTTGCGATCTTGCCCTACTCTAAAAGGAAGCTTAACAGATGTTCCTCGAGATAGAATCCTGTTACTTGAGTAAGTAGGATTGAGGTCTCTCATTACGTATTTTTTTATTTTAAACTTTTTAGCAACATCGGAAAGCCTTGAGCGGTTTCCGCGCAGCTTATAGTTTTGAAAGAATTCAGCTTGGTAGTAGCTTGGATCAAGTGTCTTCCATGCTGCAGTTTTACCAACAGGTATGCGAAGTCGATACTCTTTAATATGTGAAGGAATATACCAACGCATTACTTCAGGATTTAGATAGTGGAGCTCATCAAACCCAACACCAAGGTCTTTTGCTAATTCAATCAGGTCTGTATTGCCACGAACGACAACCTCTTCAAAATCAAGGGCCTCATTAAATACAATTTCATCAAATCCGAAGTTTTGTAAATTCTTTCCAATAATAGCGAGGGCCATAATCTTTGGAATATAATTTTTTGTTTCTGGCTTTAAGTAACGTCCACGGCGGAGACGCCAAAAGTTTTCTGTTTTATATCTTTTAATCGCACGGCCAATCTTCCCTTCACCAGCATTATAAGCTGCTGCTGCTAGCTCCCAAGCGCCGAAATCATTATAAAGTTTTTTTAAATATTTTGTAGCAGCGATGGTCGCTTTAATGGGATCTCGTCTTTCATCTATATACCAGTCAACTTTTAGACCGTATCGTTTTCCTGTATATGGCATGAACTGCCAAGGTCCAACGGCCTTGGCCCATGACTTTGCCTTATTTTGAAAACCGGACTCTGCCATTGCAAGAAAAATAAGGTCTCGCGGAAGCCCTGCTTCCTCTAAGATTTTTCCCATCATAGGAGCATAGCGACCTGCACGAGCGGTATATCTTTTGAAGGAGCCTCTTCCTCTATTTAGGAAGTAATGCATCCACTTTTTAACAGACTTATTATAGACAACAGGGAAGTCAAAATAATAGTTATCAAGTTTTAAGTGCTCTGCACCATAAAGATAGAAAGTTTTACGAGAATGATTATCAGGGTTTACAATATTAGCACTTCCCAAAATTTGGGAGCGAACGGACTTAACCTCAGTTTTTGCCACTGGCCCAGGATCAACTGTAGCGCTACCAGAGGCATCAATGACACTAGTACTAGTGTCATTACTGGCACACGAGCTCAAAAGACTGACCGCCATGAAGAGACAAGCTAATATTATAGACTTATGTGACTTATATAGCATGGTTAACTCTTTTTTTATTCCAATTGATAATAATTTTTTACTTTGTAGGTAATAACTTTAAAGTAAGAATACCTATAGTCAATCTTTTCCACTTAAAGCTTATCTTTCTAACTTGAAGTATAATAATGGAATGGACCATCCAGCAATATACCTCATTAGTTCTATAATTATAAGCTGCACAGTTGTTGCCTTTGTCAGTATTCTTTGTTCTCCCAATATTCTGCATTTTTGAAGGGTTAGAGATGAAAATAACTTTTTTTTTGGCGATTGCATTAGTTGCTTTTCCCCTCACTGCAAAAGTAGATCCCCCGAACTATGATTTCAGTCTTGATACTATGAAAGATTTCATGCCAGGCCAGAAATTACAGCAAATCCAAAAGAAATACGGAAAAGGAACTAAAATTTCAGAGGGAGGGGGGGGGATTGTCTATCGCTTCTACGTGACTCAGCTTAGATACAAATTTCCTGTTTTTATTCAGCTGAAGGGACAAGAGGTTGGCGACCTATTTACAAGACTTCCAACCTACTTTCTTCACGATACCTTTCACCAGTCCCTCATAAATAGGATCGGACCTCAAAATCAGTATCTTAAGCGAGAAAATAGCGCGATATATATTTGGGATAAAGTAAGTGGAAACACCCATGTTTATAGTGGTAGCTGCACTATCACCTGTTTCCCAAACTACTATGCAGTGTACCCGGCCGGTTCACCAGCTCCACTTCTTAATAAATTTTCAAAAATGGCGAATTTTGGAATGGCCAAGGACAAAGTAGAGACTACTGCGCCGTAATCTTTCTTCTTGCGAAAAAGAGTAACATCATTGCCCCTATGGCGATCATTAAGAAACATAAAATTTGCCCCATAGTGAAGGTGCCACCGAAGTAATAGCCCATTTGAGAATCTGCTTCTCTAAAAAACTCAACTCCAAAGCGAACAATACCATAACCTAAAAGGAAGATAGAGGTTTGTACCCCTACACGCTCCATTCTCTTTTTTCCAAACCAAAGGACAAGAAAAAGGATGAGACCTTCCGCGATGGCCTCATATAACTGGGATGGGTGGCGAGGAAAAGGTCCACCACCTGGAAATATCATTCCCCAAGGGACATCAGTAAGACGGCCGTATAGTTCACCATTTATAAAATTCCCAAGGCGACCAAAGAAAAGTCCCTGGGCCCCAACGGTTACCGCTGCATCAGTGATGTGCATAGGGTGAAGCTTATTTCTTTTTGCAAAGATCATACAACCGATTGTCATTCCAATAATAGCTCCATGAAAGCTTAGCCCACCCTTCCAGACAGCAAAAACTTCTAGTAAATTATTAGAGTAGTCACTCCAGTTGTAAATGAAGACATAAAAAACCCTCGCCCCTAGAAACATCCCCAAGATAAGGTGAGTGGCCAATGAGTCGATCTTTTCTTTTGCCAGCTTGAAATATCCTTTTTCAGAAAGATAACGCAGCAAAAAAGTACCAATAACAAAGGCCACAACATACATCATGCCGTACCAGCGCACTTGCAAAAGGCCAAAATCAAAAATCACAGGATTAAAATCTATAGTCATAGTTAAAAGTTTACACCCAATCTCTACAAAGACAAGTTCGTTCTAGGACGATAACTCTCTTCAGGATGAAAAATGCCTTCTGTTGTTTTCACTAATAATTGTGCCATCTGCCTAACCGCGACAGTGGGGCCACTATAGTCAAAGAAAGTGCTATGATGAAGTATAAAGCTTAGAAACTCTTCGTTTTTCATGCGTACATTCCGTCCTTTCAGCGATGAATCTAGTCGCATAATGGTAAAGATCGGCTTCATTTTTTTAGTTCCCTCAAGTGTAATGATTTGACGAGACTTAATATCAATATGGATAAATTCTCCGTTTGATTTATTTGCACGCATAGCGACAATACCTTCATCGACAGGAGTTCCCCACATACCAATGATTCCAAGTGGAGCTAATGCCCATCCAAGGTATCGACCAATTACAATCCGAGAGTCTAATTCCTTCTCAGGTGAACCAAAATCAGAGTAGACACCTAGGCTCCACTCTGACGCGGCAAGAGAATAAATCAAAAGTGCAGTGCCTTTGTAGCGATATACGCGATATCCGGTCTTAGGGGTTACACTTTCAAGACCATACCGATCTGATTCAGCGATAGATTCAATTTGACGCGCTACTGACATGGAAGCTTCGGTGATAGTGAGCATTTTGCCCCCATCAATGAAGTTCAGTTCAATTTGTGCTTTTTTTCCGGCCTCATCAGATATCTTATAAAATCCCATGCTAACAATGAAGGGCTCAAGTGACTCTTCAAACTGAGCGGGATTTAAACGTATAAAAACGGGAAGTTGCAATGTTTCTTGATACTGAAAGTAAATCCATTTAATGTTTTCGCCTTCCATAAGCACTCCTCGGCAGGGCCTACTTGCCCATTTCACCTCTCTTCATCGACATTTTTGGAGTGATACTTTAATTTAAGCCCCCTTGACAAAAACCCGAAAATCCAATAGAAATATCAGGTTAAGTTAAAAAGTTGAGGTCGGGGCATCAAGATCCATGAGCAGATAGCCTGGACCCCTTGGTCTCAATAAAAACAAGGAGTTACAAAGTGTACGGAGTTGTTGAAATTTCAGGTCACCAGTACAGAGTACGTCCAGGTGACATTATTGACGTAGAAAAATTATCAGTTGAAGCAGGACAGTCTGTTGAAATTGAAGATGTTCTTTTCACAGGCGGAGAAACACCACGTGTTGGTCTTCCAACTGTTGAAGGTGCGAAGGTAGTTGTTAAAGTTATCAAGCACGACAAATCAAGAAAGGTAATCATCTATAAGCGTAAGCGTACAAGTGGTCGCAGAGTTAAGAATGGTCACCGTCAGCAATATACAGCACTTCTAGTTACTGAAATTAACGATGGTAACGGAGTTGTTGCAAAAATTGACGCTGAATCAAAAGTAGCGAAAAAGTACCTATAATTACGAATAAGAATTTTTAAGGAGAAATACTATGGCACACAAGAAAGCCGGTGGTTCAACAAATAACGGACGTGACTCAAACCCGAAGATGCGTGGTGTAAAATGTTTTGGTGGGGAACAAGTAATTCCTGGTAACATCATTGTTCGCCAAAAAGGAACAAAATTCCACCCAGGAACTGGTGTTGGAATGGGTAAAGACTTTACAATTTTTGCAACGAGTGAAGGAGAAGTTAAATTCTCATTCTTCAACAAGAAAACAAAAGTTGTTTCAGTAGTATCAGCTTAATTATAAAAAAAAATTGATACCATATAAGGGGAACCCCTACGGTGGTTCCCCTTTTTTTAGGTTACTATGCGTTTTGTAGATGAAGTAAAAATTACGATTATATCTGGTAACGGCGGAGACGGCTGTGTCGCTTTCAGGCGTGAAAAATACGTCGCATTTGGCGGTCCAAACGGCGGTGATGGCGGAGCTGGTGGAAGTATCTTCTTTCAAGCTGACAAGGGCCTCAATACGCTCGTTAAGTTTCGTGGACGTAAAGTTTACGCGGCAAGAAATGGAGAGCAGGGCTCTGGTCGAGAAAAGCACGGCGCTTTTGGAGAAGACTTTGTCATTAAAGTACCAGTTGGAACAATTGTTAGAGATGCGGATACCAGTCAGGTTATTGCAGACCTAGTTGAAGATGGTGACAGACTACTTGTTTTACAAGGTGGTCGTGGTGGTCTTGGGAATACAAATTTCAAGTCATCAACCAATCAAGCTCCTCGCTATGCTAAGCCAGGACTTGAGGGGCAAACACTTGATGTTGAATTAGAGCTTAAGCTTTTGGCCGACATAGCACTGGTTGGTCTTCCTAATGCTGGAAAATCAACACTGATATCAGTAATCTCAGCAGCAAAACCTAAAATTGCAGATTACCCCTTTACTACTCTTGAGCCAAACCTCGGTGTAGTTGAATTGGGAGAGAAATCTTTTGTCGTAGCTGACATCCCTGGTCTTATTGAGGATGCTGCTGTTGGTAAAGGTTTAGGAATCAAATTTCTAAAGCATATTGAAAGAACATCATCATTTGTTCACTTGGTTGACTGCTCGTGGTGCCTCAATGAGTTTGAAGCATTTGAACAGTACGCAACAGTTCGAGAAGAACTATTGAAGTACAGTGAAACTTTTGCTGGAAAAAAAGAAATCATCTGTCTAACCAAGATCGATGCAATGCTCGAAGATGAGATCGAAAAGTATGTCTCATTTTTTGAAGAACAACTAGATAAGAAAGTATTAGCGATCTCTGCAGTATCTCGCAGAGGAATAGATAAAATAAAACAATTAATGTTAAAAGCGACTGGAAGAGACAAGGACTAGAGGAATAAAATGGCAAACAGCACATATATCTCAACTCAAATTAATAAAATTCTTAATACTGAAGGATTTGAATTTCCACAGAATATTGCAATGGCATCAGCTTGGATTCTTGGAAACCTAAAGGGTGTAAACCTTAAGGTATATGATGTTAGAGGAAAAAGTTCCCTTGCAGATTTTTTTGTCATTGGCTCTGCCACTAACTCTACACAAGCAAATGCAATGGCAGAAGAGATTTCAACTCAAATGCGAGCTCACGGTTTTGAAACTATTTCTCGTGAAGGCGTTAAAAAAGACGCTGACTGGACTCTTCTCGATTTTGGCGACATCATCATTCATATCTTTCTAGACCTTTCTCGTGACTCATACAGCATTGATGAGCTATGGGATGAAGCGACTCCTGTTGATATTCCTGCTGAGTATTATTACTCTGATGAAGATGAAACAGAGAAAAAGCCTCAAAGTGACGAAGATTACTTTTAGAAATGAAAGAGATTGTTCTCGTTACTGTTGGCAAGCTTAAAGACGCTGAGCTCGAAAAAATCGAGAGCAATTATTCAAAGCGTTTAAAAAACCCCAAATTTAAAATTATTGAATCAAAAGCCTACAGTGAAAATAAAACACTCGAGGCCGCTGAGGTAATGAAACGAATCAATGACTATGCTGGTGAACAGAGCCCCTATATCGTCACGCTAGAAGAACGTGGCGACCTTTATGACAGTCAAACATTTTCAAAATGGATCTATAAAATTTTAGAGAACAAAGCAGAAAAAATATTTTTTGTTATTGGCGGTGCTGCAGGCCACGGTGATGAAGTATTAAATGCAAAGAAAGAAATGATTTCTCTTTCTCCTATGACCTTTCCTCATAAATTGGCACGAGTCATTATGGTGGAGCAACTTTATCGCGCGACAACAATCAAAATAGGTCACCCCTACCACAAATAATCTTTCGTCTGTTTTTTTTCCATTTTCTTATCGGCCCCACTGAAATAATGTACCTTTAACAAAGACATGAAACGGTTATGCCATCTGTCCTCTTATTAGTAATAAGTTGCATGCATGTGGTGTTTGGGGTGTTATAAATGAGGCCATCGAAGAAATTCGATGGCCTTGTTATTTTCAGATCAAAACCAAAATGCCATGTCCCCGCAACAGACTCAGTTATTCAACACCTCGGCCCTTAAATAAACACTCTCTAAAATCGTCTTACTGAAATGAATATATCAGGCATAAAGAAATACTCTGAAACTATATAGTAGACGCTTAAAGCGAAATAGTTTTGGCCCTTGCAGTAAACGATATGCGCCTTCAAGACCTATCTGTTGTATCACTCTTGGAGCACGTTTAATTTGGCCTGAGACAAAGTCAAACATCCCTCCGCTACCCACAGCAACCTTAACACCTAAAGACTCTAAGAATGCCCTATTTTGATGAATCCAGAGTTCTTGTTTTGGTCAGGTAAATCCGTACAGAATACATAAGGTTAGAAATTACCTATAATTTTTCAATCAAGCTTTTTGAGCCTGCACCACAGCTAATAATTGAGCGCATTGTGGCCTCAACAGGATGATCGACAAGAGCTACATCTTGTTCCTCAAGGTGATAGATCTGACC
>JAGLCH010000368.1 GCA_023146355.1 Bacteriovoracaceae bacterium
ATCATTACGAAGAGATCTTTAATGCCAGTCATGATGCAATTTTTATACAGCACGCTACTACAGGTAAGATTATCGATGTAAATGACAGAATGCTTGAGATGTACGGATACTTAAAAAATGAAGTTATCAATTTCGATGTGGATCTTTTTAGTTCAGATGATCCTCGCTTCAGTCACAAAGTAGCTAAGGAAAAGTTTTTAGCAGCAGTAAATGTGGGGCCTCAATCATTTGAGTGGCAAGCGAAAAGAAAAAATGGAGAGTTGTTTCCAGTCGAAGTTCATTTAAGCCACTCACAAATTGGTAACTATCCTAGGCTACTTGCCATTGTTAGAGATATAACTGAACGCAAAAAAACTACTGCTGACTAATAAAACTTCTATAAAGTTCATGGATCTTTTTAGTTGTTGGGCCGGGGCCGCCATCTCCAACTGGATGCCCGTCAATTTTAGTGATGGGTACTATTTCCTTCGTGGAGCTGGTGAGAAAACACTCGTCTCCGTTAATCAACTCAGCAGGTAAGAAGTTGCGCTGAACGATCTTAATTTCATTTTCTTTGGCGAGTTTTATGACAGTCTTTCTAGTGATCCCCTCTAATATTCCAGCTTTCAGTGGAGGAGTAATCACCTCGTTTCCTTTCACCACCCAAATATTGCTGGTAGTTGCCTCTGTGACATACCCCTCACTGTTGAGCATAACTGAGTCGTAGACATTTTGTGTTGCGGCCTCCATGTAGGCCATTACGTTATTGAGATAGTTCCCTGACTTGATCGCTGGATCGAGTGAGTCTTTATTGGTACGATGAGTATTGGCAATTATTACATGGACTCCATCGCGATACCAACATTCAGGGTAGCGGGTCATTTCTTTAATCATAATTATGAGGTTGTTTTCGGTGAGTGTTGAGGGATCTAGGCTAAATCCTCCTTCTCCTCGAGTGACAATTACTCTAATGAATACTTCTTTATTTTGAAGCCTCTCCATTGTTTTTTCAATTTCATTTTTTAAAAAAACCTTACTGAATGGTAGGTGCATTCCAATTTTAGTGGAACTTTTTTTTAAACGATCATAGTGCTCATCCCAGAGAAATACTTTTCTGTCGTATGTTCTGGTCACTTCGTATACCGAATCCCCAAATAAAAACCCACGATCGAAAACAGAGATTTTTGCATTTTCAGGAGAGTGAATCTCACCATTAATATAGATAATTGAATTAGCTTTTTTGTCCATGAATGGATTTTAAGCCTACCCCTCAAATTATGGTAGATGCGGCGGGTCATGAAAGACAATTTAGTTGACGATGACAAGGGGCAATGAAATAATTATTCATAATGAAATCAAAAATTTACCTCATATTTACGCTTCTTTTCTCGCTGTTTACGGCGGAGTTATTTGCTGAAACTTCTATCGCCCCTTATCTCGATAATGACGACGAAGTATTAGTTTATGTAAGTAATGGGATAAGCTATACTTCTGTTTTGACAGAAATTGATGGTGATGGCTCATCTGAGAGCAGTGCTATAAAAGTCTATGCACCTGTTGATGATGGAGCTTCTAGTGCTCATAATCTAAACGGTGGTAATATTTTAAGTGGTGCTGGAAATATACGGCTGCGCCTTGAAATTAGTAATTCAATGGCAACTGCCCAATATCTGACTTTAGCCTATCAGAAAGACTCTAAGTGGTATATCTCCTCTCAGGAGTCAATCGGTAGCGCCACTAGTAATGACGATTACTTTGTAGATATACCTCATAGTAAAGTTTGGAATAATCCTGCTTCAAAGGTTGAAAGTCTCTACCTCTACGTCTTTTTTACAGAAACTCCTTATAGTACTGTTGGTGCAGGCGAAGAGATTGATGAAAGTTCACTACTCGTTGGTGGACTATATTATCGAATTTACTTGAGTGCTCGCACTTACGCCGCGGCACCTTATTCGACGCCGACATTACACTTTGTGCTTAAAGGTGATGGTAGACTTTATATTCAGTATACAGGTGAGCTTACTCCTGATGCCTATAAGTCAGTGGCAATTAAGCTCAATGCACCCAGCGGAAGTCAAGATGTCGCGACGGCAACCAGCGCCGGAACAATTGTCGATGATGATTATCCATCTTGTTCCGGTGATATGCAGCAAATTATCGTTAATGATCTTGAAAATGAAAAGCCGTACAATATGGCAGTTGCCTGTGTTGATAAATTTAATTTTGCCACCAAGTTTACTGCTTCCATATCTGGGACACCAGAACCTATTAGTGCCTTTTTAGAGAAAAATGCCTGTTACTTTATTTCTGCTGGATTTGGAGAAGA
>JAGLCH010000369.1 GCA_023146355.1 Bacteriovoracaceae bacterium
CAGGTCGATTTGAATAGATTTCTCTGTTCTCCATGGGATGCTTTAGTCGCATCTTCTGGCACAGCACCCGTGGCCTTAGCAAAAAACAAGTAGGGGTCGCCAGAGTGATAGGCATCAACCATTACTTTATCCTGGGCACCCAGGGCACCGCCTAGGAACTCCTGGGAAGCATAGTCGATATCTGCACAGATATATCCCTTGGGCGGTTCTGACAAGGCCCTAGACCATGCTGCTTTGAGAAATAGAAAACCTGTGGCACTGGGTTGGTTGCGTCCAGATTGTGATCCATAAATTCCAAGGAAAGGTCTGGCCCGTCCATCGGAACCAACCGAGTCAAAGAAGTTCCTCTTACCTTTCTTAGATGGAAGAAACCCATTTAGTGATTGCTTCAATCTAAGGTAACGCACTATTTGCCCACCTAGGCAATGCTTGGGGTACGTGTGGCGGTAACTGAAAAATTTGGTGAAGGCCTCTAGTGATAAAGAAATATCCCCAGAGTCAGTGGTTTTCCACTGAGAAACTATATCGGGATTGAGTGTTCGTATCCATGCCTTAGTTGCAATTTGGTTCCAGGAGTAGTTGCCATCGATTCGCTTATACCTAAATGGCAGAATGTCAGGGAACAGGTCATTTATTTCCTGTTGCATACTTCTAATAATCTGTGGGACTGAGGCAGCAAAGTTTTCAATCCATTCCATATTCATTGGTTCGCCCTCTCTCTCGATGTAGGCAGTTCTAGCGGCATACTCTCCACGGTAAAGCATTTCTTCATGCACCAGGGCAAAGTCTTTTTTACTCAACAATCTCTTATATTCTTTGACCATCGCTGTGTAGAGGTTTCGCAAATGCACAATGTCAGAAGTACAGTATTCCTGTATCTCATCCTTATTGCATTCAATAACATCCTCAACACCGGAGATGATAATATCTCTCATGGTTGTTTTGTGAGAGGTATCAATTTTAATACCTAATAATTTATAGGTCGAAGCTGCTAGACCGTATTCACATTTAGAATAATTGCGATGTTTCTTTTTTCTCTCCCACTGGCCCAGTGGATAGGTCTTAACTTCTCTACCGCCAATGAGTTGATTGCCATAAGACATTCGATCATTGTGATTAGTCAGTTGTCTCCATTCAATATATAAATCAACCCACTTGAACTCTTTGGCATCCTCAATGTCTATCGCCAGTAGAGACCTGGCCTCGGCAATTGCCATGTATGCCCGTAGGATATGGGTGTCCTTCCTAGCATAAAGAAACTCTCGCAAATCAGATTTGATGGCATCATCGTTATATGTCCAGAACTCAAATGTCTCATCTAGGTCTGAGTCCCAGATAGAACAACAAACGATATTAGGCCTATAGTCCGAGGAGTTGTGGAACTCAAAGTCGATGTCTAACCACTTATGATCTGCCATGTCCATACTTCCTTAGTCCGTGTTTGATTAATTTGTTATAGAGCGACTTATCTGGGATACCAAGTGCCCTGGCAGCGGATGCCTTTGTTGTGTAGGTTGCCATTACCTGAATTAGGACGGCCTTCTCAATATCTAAGAACACTGATGTCCTACGCCTAAGTGCCGATGATACTTGGGTATTTGTTGTAACTATCATTG
>JAGLCH010000037.1 GCA_023146355.1 Bacteriovoracaceae bacterium
GCAAGTGGGTCGAAAAATCAGTAAACGATGAAAATTAAGCTCATAGTAATATCTATTCTCCTTACCGCTTGTTCAACAATAAATACGGACTTGCTATCGTCGAAATTAGTTGTTGTTACCTCCGATGATGCTAACCCCTGCGATTCTCACTACGACTATATATGCACTCAAGAAACAATTGAAAACCGTGAAAAGGTTAGAAAGGAAGTAGAGGCAGCTATTGCTGAGACTGTTTCATTTGGCCTTAGAGATGCTGTTCAGATTGGAAATATGGTTGATAAAGATATGCAGTCTTTCTACATAAGCTGTAAAGACCCATACCTTCAAAGTAAGTATATAGAGGAGCTTAAGGATGAGGTGAAGGAGAAACTTAAAACGATTAAAAGCAAGACTGCATTGCTCACCCTACTAGCAGATAACATGCTTCATGGGACTCGTTTTTCTGTTGTATATCCTGCTCTTGTTCCAAGAAAAAATCCAAAGACACCGCTTCTTACCATTAAAACAAATCTTATAAACTATAGACTCAAAGAAAAAACATTAAAACATGGCGCTTATTATCAAAATACTGAACCACAGATTATTAAATTAATCCTACAGTCAGCTTCAGTAAATAGTTCGGAGAGTACTGTTAAGTTCATCCAAAGAGCAAAAGAAGACCTGTCAGAAATGAGCTATTATGGCACGAGACAGATTAATAATTACTACCGCCAAAGTCCAATACCCTATGCTAAGTTTGCAAAAAAATATCCAAATCTTTTGCTAATGAGAATCGCAAAATACTTTCCTGAAAATCTACATTTCATTGAAGCTGATACTTCTATGATCTACTCCTATTGGAATGAATTACTTGAGCGTTCCAGTCTTAAAGAACTCAGAGCTCTCTACGCATTTGGTTCTCTTAGCAATGCAATGAGAACCTTTGATGAAGGTGTTCTAGAACTCTATCAAAGTGAGATGGCAAAGCTGTATGGCCAAAACTCAAAGCAATATAAACGCGCCCTAATCGCCTCTAAACCTAACCAAAAATGTTGGAACAAGATGAGATCACTTTTTAGTGAGCGCTACAGATATATTTCAGTGGCATCCCTAGAAATGGATCTTCGAAAACGAAGGGACAGGGCCAAAATTATCATTGAAAGTATTCGCTCTCAGTATCTTTATGAGGTTGCCAGAATCACTTGGTTATCTGCAAAAACTAAAAATAAGCTTCTTCAAAAGCTAAAAAAACTTGAGATTATTGCCTATCATCCTGATGAAATTGAGGACTGGGATCACACAGAGTTACTATATATGAGTAATTATGACCTTAAAAGTAACCTTGAAAAGGCCGGTGACCACAAAATCATTCGCACAATTGATATGATTTCCGATGTCAAAAAAGAGTGCGCGACTATTCCTCTTTATAGTGGAAGCCACTACAGTCCAGCTTGTCATCGCATTTACCTTGGACTTGAGACGCTTTTGCCACCCATCTCCCAGGAAGGAGATACTGTTGAAAATTATGCGAGTATAGGGTTTATTGTGGCACATGAGATCGGCCATGCCCTGAGCATCGAAAAAGGAAAATCAATTCAGGATGCCATCACCGATACTTATAGTAAAAAAGAGGAACGCCAACTTAAGAAGCGTTTTTCCATTTTTATGGAGCAGTTTGGTGAGAAATCAAAGGTTACATTTTCTGAAAATCTTGCTGACTATTTAGGGTTATCTATCACCCTCAAGGCATTGAAGAAATCGTATCCAAAGATAAAGCAAAAGGACTACAAGTTATTTTTTAAGAGATATACTAGCTTCTTTTGTGAGGCCACACACAAAAGTACAAATCGCTATGCTGAAGGCCACTACGAGTATGAGGTGCACTCGTCGGGTGATTTAAGAGTAGATGAACAGTTCCCACATCAGTCAGAATTTTCAGAGACATTTCAGTGTAAAAAATCTGATACTTTAGTACTTGATAAAAAAGATTTAATCCAATTCTTCGAATAGATCCTATAAAAAAATCAACTGATTTAACCAAAAACAATTTTTTCTAGATCG
>JAGLCH010000370.1 GCA_023146355.1 Bacteriovoracaceae bacterium
TCCTGGACATATCACCTGGCACCTAAGTCGTCATATTTTATCAGGTAATCTATTTCTGACTTTCGATCAAAACTGGCACTCATCCCTTCAGGATTAATGATGCAATACTTTCTTGTGTAATTTTCGTATTTTTTATTATTAGCGATAAAAAGGTCAGCACTGTCTTTTAACTTATCGACAATCTTATTGTCAGTGAGATTTTGGTCGTATTTTTTTATCTCACAAAAGACCAGGATATCGTCATCTCTTACATACATAAGGTCGAGTTGATAACCTCTAGTTGTATCTTTCGCTTTGTTACTGAATTCAGGACCACTTATATATTTAACTTGATCGAAGTTCATTATCTCAGCTAAAAGCCTATGATTTTTCCGACACCATTTTTCAAAAATGAAGCCCATGCAAATACTTAACTGATGCGAGTCTATTAGTGATTCACCTCTGTCTTCATAGTCTCCATTATTAATGGCCAATATGTTGCCGCCTAAAAACCTATGGTAAAAATGGAGATATTCATCAGAGATAGCATATCGGACATCTTTAGAGTTCTCCCCCTTAAGAATTGGAATATTCTTTTCGATAAATTCGCACTCGACTAAATCATCAAGAACATCCAAAAGGCTTCCACCACTCTTTATTTTTAATTTCTTTGCGATATTGTTCGTCGTCAAACACCTATTTTTAGCAAGAATTTCGATAATTTTCTTATAATGCTTATTATGCTGCATACTACTGACAAAGATTTCATCATATTCTTTCACAAGATAGCTCCCCGATTCGGTAGATAATTGCTGGAGTGCCTGCTTTACGGAGTTACCATTATTTATTTTTATTTTGATTTTTTTCAGATACTCACATACTCCACCAACACATAAGGTCGCTCTAATTGCCTCTCGCGGACCGACCCCTAGAAACTCCTGTACTTCACTTAGCATGAGCGGTCTTAAATCAATCCACGTGATTGATCTTCCCTTGAGAGCTTGGTCAGCAGCAAACTTGTTGGTAATAAAAGATGGAGATGATCCGCAAATAATTAACCTTAGATTGCTTATTTTTCTGTAGTAATTGTCCCAAAATGGCTTTAACTCACTTAAGAAATTGTCACTATAGCTGGATAACCATTGTATCTCTTCAAAATATAAAATATCACCTTGTTTTAGATATGAGTCTAAGATCTCAAAAAAATGGGCCCAATCTCTAAATCCATTTTCGAGGTCTCTTTTAAATCTCAGTTCATCTTCATTTAATGTATCTTCCCCACGAAATCCACTCAACACATCTCTAGCATCGAGGGAGAGGTATCTTTTAAATACTTTAAAACAATTATCAATCTGTCTCTTCTTATCTTTTTCATAACCTGCAGGACTCAACTTGGTCTTGCACTGAATCCCTTCGAACTTTAATACATTCCTATCTTTATAGTACTGCTCGATCAGCTCAGTTTTCCCAATCCTTCTACGTCCCTTAACAACAACAACTGATGCTTCTTTATCTGAATCAACTTCTTGGAGCTTCTTAATCTGTTTTTTCCTTCCGACAAAACTGGCCAAGTCGACTAATTCTATCCCTGTTAAAGTTCCAATCATAAGTACCTCTTTCATCGTTGATATTTATTGAGATGTAGTTG
>JAGLCH010000371.1 GCA_023146355.1 Bacteriovoracaceae bacterium
CTACGACATTCAGATGGAAACGGACCAAACAGTTACTCTTCCCGAAAAGAACTAAACAAGTATTTCTCAATACTGTGTGGACGGTGGGATCCTAGAAGCGAAGGATACATCTGTACTTATAAGTGCATCAGACGTCACTTCACGAGGGTAATGAAAATAAATAAAACACAACTATTTCGACTAATAATAATGTAAAAATACTAGTCGATGCTACATAATGATTGACGCTACTTAATTTCAATGTCATTTAAGATTCTTTCCCCTTGCTACTAATAGGATCATTCTTTGAATATCAAAAAACACTCAATGGAACAAACTTCAACAAAAAACAAGCTTGTTCAGCTCATAATTAAGAAACCAAGAAATTTAAAAAACGATATGCTCTCAGGAGTGACAGTTGCCTTGGCACTCGTTCCAGAGGCAATTGCATTTGCTTTTGTCGCCGGAGTCCACCCTAAAGTAGGTCTCTATGCTGCCTTTATGATGGGACTCATCACTGCCATTTTTGGTGGAAGGCCTGGAATGATCTCAGGAGCAACAGGTGCTGTTGCTGTTATCTTCGCCCCCTTGGTGGCAAAAATCATCACAATGGGACAAGCATCAGGTGCAAGCTATGAAACCATGATGGAAAGTGCTTTAGGCTATCTCTTTGCTGCCGTAATACTTATGGGACTAATACAAATTGTATTTGGGGCCCTAAGGTTTGGAAAATTTATCCGTCTAGTTCCACATCCCGTAATGCTTGGCTTCGTTAACGGCCTCGCAATTATCATCTTTAAAGCACAACTTGGACAGTTCACTGTAAATGGCGAAATACTTGCGACAAACCCACTTCTTGTGATGTTTGGACTGACAGCGCTAACGATGATAATTGGAATTTATTTGCCAAAGTATTGCAAGTCAATTCCAGCAACACTAGTTGGTATCATAACAGTGTCTACAATTGGACACCTTATTAATGAGTTCCATCCTGGTCTCGTCCTTACAGTTCTCGACTTTGTTCAAGGACAAGATAAGAGCATTACGACCATTGCTGCGGGACTTCCATCGTTTGCTGTTCCAAACATCCCATTTTCTCTTGATGCACTAAAACTTATTTTTCCATATGCCTGCCTTGCAGCTGCTGTCGGGTTAATTGAATCACTGATGACATTAACACTAGTCGATGAACTCACAGAAACTCGTGGTAGAGGAAATAAAGAGTGTATAGGTCAAGGACTTGCAAATATTGTGAATGGTTTCTTTGGCGGAATGGGTGGCTGTGCCATGATCGGCCAGAGTATAATTAATATTCGTGGTGGCGGTCGCGGAAGAACATCTGGTATCTCCGCTGCAATAACACTTCTTCTCCTTGTACTATTTGGCTCAAATCTAATTGAAGTAATCCCCCTTGCTGCTCTTGTGGGAGTTATGTTTATCGTAGTTATTGGAACCTTTGAATGGTCCAGCTTGCGCTTATGGAGAAAGATTCCTAACTCTGATATATTTGTGATTATTCTTGTGTCATCAGTAACTGTCTTTGCAGATCTTGCCATAGCAGTTCTTGTGGGAATTATTGTTTCAGCACTTGTTTTTGCTTGGGAGCATGGAAAAACAATGCATGCGAATAAGAGCGAGAAAAATGGTAGCACGATTTATGAATTAGAAGGGCCTGTCTTTTTTGGGTCGACAAGTTCATTTAAGGATCTCTTTGATTTTAAAAACGATCAAAAAGATGTTGTCATTAATTTTGAAAACGCTAGGATCTGGGATCACTCTGGGCTAGAGGCGCTACAAAATATCACCGAGCGATATAGTGCCAATGATAAAATGTTGCACCTTCTAAACCTAAGTAAAGAGTGTCGCCAACTACTAAAGAATGCAGGAAATATTGTAGAGCTCAAGGTAATTGAAAACCTAGAGTGGCACATAGCTGATGATAAATTGGACTAAATACGCCTGCGAATCCCTGACTAATTTGGTTTTAAAATAAAAGATAAATTACGTAAATAGTTTCCTAACCTCATCTGATATTTGATACGATATCAGTGAGGGGAAATATGACTCAAGAAGAAACACCAAATTCAGCAGAAGAAATAGAAAAAGTTCAACAAAAAGTTAATGAACTCAGCTTAATTACTGATGTTCCTTTAGAGATGATTGTAACTCTTGGTGGTGCTGATATGATGCTACAAGAACTACTTTTGCTTCAAGTTGGCTCAGTTATCGAACTGGATAAGCTTGCGGGTGAACCTCTCGATATCTCAGTAAAACAACGTCCCGTTGCCAAGGGTGAAGTTGTAGTTATCAATGAAAAATTTGGCGTTAGAATGACCGATATAATCGGAAGCTAACACTCAACCACTCCAGTAAAATTACCGAATAGACATGAGTATTTAACATTATGCTCTAGGTAATAATGAAAACTCTACTACTGCTCCTGGCATTCTTTTCCATTGGTTGTGTCCAAACTACCTATTCTCCGGCCTACAAAGAAAAATATCAAAAAAGAATAAATGAACTTAATAGCTATCCATCATTTACACTTTCAAATGACCTAGAAGTTGTTGTTATCCCAACAGAGCTGTCAAAAACGCAATTTGGATTAACCATAGCATCAGGCAGTTTAAATAACCCTAAGGGCAAAGAGGGATTGGCACATCTTCTTGAACACACGGTATTGCTTGGGAGTGAAAACTATCCCTCACCAGGTGGACTTCGAGATTTCATATCAAAGAGTGGAGGAAGCTTCTCGGCCTTTACAGGCCCAGAGAATACCCACTATCTATTTTCAATTCCAACCCAAAACTTTGACGTGAGCATTCAACGCTTTGCAGATTTTTTATCAAACCCTCTATTTAAAAGTGGAGTGATAAAAAATGAAATTAAAATTCTCGAATCAGAGCATCAAAAGAATAAGGCCGTAGAGTTTAGAAGAGTCGTGCGAATAGAGAGACTACTGCACCGAACTGGCCACCCAATCAAATTTTATGGTGGTGGTAATAGAGAAACTCTGAGTAAGATAACGAGAAGTGATATTGTTAAATATTTCGATGCACACTACTCATCGAATATAATGAAAGTGGTCATTCAGACCTCAATTTCTCCGAAAGAGCTTAGGTCACAGCTAGAAAAGTCCTTGGGTAAAATCACAAATAAACATTTGGTCTTAAAAAACCACCACGCTAATCTGTATTCGCCAAGTGATTTACCGAGAGAAACTATTATTCATCCGATTGATCCTCAAACTAGAAACATGTTTCTCTTTTTTGAAATTCCTGAAATAAATAAAAATACGACAAGAGGTGCAATAAAAGTACTTGATTACTTAATCAACAATAGAGAAAAGGGTTCGCTATCAGATTACCTCATAACTGAAGGCCATATCTTAAAAATTGAAGGTGGAGTATCTCCAACGGCAAAACGATATGGTGGAAGCTATATGATAAAATTTGAAATGACAGAAAAAGGAATAGAGAAAAGAGAAGAAGTCCTAAGTTCATTTTATGATTATTTAAGCTTTCTCAACCGTGCCTCAGTAAGGCCTAGCTTGCTTGATAGTATAAAAAAAGGTCATGAATTAAGATTTATATACCCAAGATCTAAAGTGGATCTAAACTACCTATTAGAGGCATCAAAAGCACTTGTCGATTCTTCATTTACAAAATTTAGCACACAGGATCTATTTAAAAACTACGATAAAAATACCTTCAAAGAGCTCCTGCAAAGATTCACTCTAAAAAAGACAAATGCCTTTGTCATGGCCAATATCAAACTCGAAAGACCCGCATTTGATAAAGTCATGGGGATAACTTACATGACAACCCCCATAGGCAGTATAAAAGTTGATTCCACAGCAAATGAAATATCAAAGTTTTCACTACCAGATCCAAACAATCTTCTGCCATTGAGTCTTGAGCAAGAAAACTTCAAGCAGATTGCTAAGCGAACAAACGTAGGAAAGCTTCTGTATCGATTTAATCAAACAAATACTCCAATTCTAAAACTTGAAATCAAATCGAAATTTCTATCAAGTTCTATTAAGGACAGAATACTATCTGAAATAATTCTCAGTTGCTTCAAAAAGGAATCAGCTGCACTTATAGGCAAAATCGAACAGTCAAACATTATACCTAAGCTTGAGTTAGATGAAGATGGATATTCCATCGCACTCATAGGCCACAACCCAAACATAACGAAGCTTCCATACCTTCTCTACCAGCGCCTTGAAGAGAGTATTGAAAGATGTAACATAATACTTGCCACCAAGAATGCAAGAAATCGTGCTTTAAGCATGGTTCCTATTGTTCCCTATAAACGTGCAATTTATGAGCTTACAAATCTGATGAGAAGCAAGAGCTTTGACCTGAGCACTTTGAGAAAACAAGAATTTCACGTAACTCATAAAGAGATAAAGAATCACTTTATAAAAGTAGCAAGAAGTTCGATTGTCAATCTACAGGGACTAGGGCCCTACTCTCCCCAAAAGCTAGAAGATGACTATCACAAAATGCTGAAGAGCTTTCGGCGAACAGGAGTAACAAGGCCCACCTTTAGGCCAAATGTCACACGAGTTATTAGTAGTGGAAAACAGCTGTACCTTGATATTAAAATTGATTCCACAAAAAGTAAGGCCTGGTTGACACATATTCAGGCGGGAAGAAACAACCCAATGAATAAAGCTATAATAGATTTTATTTGGAAGTTCTACATCAACTCAACCTTCACGGATACATTTAGAAGAAAACGTCAGATGGGCTATATCGTCGGGGGGAACATTGATAAAGCGGGATCGCAGCTGGGGATAAACCTATTAATTCAATCGGAAAAGACAACTCTAAAACAAATCATAGAAGAAACTAACTCGTGGATTTCAAATATCCCAACGCAATTATCAAGTAAGCTGACGAAAAGAACCTTCGCCGAGGTGAAAGTTAAGTACATAAAGTCGATTCAAAAGAGCTATCCGAAATTAGCGGCAGCATTTAAAACTGTAAGCTATGAAGAACTAATCAAGAAGACGCAGAGTGTTTTTAGTCAGGATTCACGAGCTCAAATATCTGTCTATGTCTCAAATAAAAAGATCAATAATTTTGATCGAAAAGAAAAGATTAAGGAGAAGATCTCTAATCCCCTCAACTGATTGCACCGCTATAAACAATTTGATATAACATTGCGATGAACTATCTTTATATAATATTTGCAAATCTTACCCTTGTGGCCTTGAGTTTAATCGATAACGGAAGAGGTCCCGCCTATCCAGATATCCTAAGTTTCTTCAAGATTGAAGCTTCTGTAGGCTCTTGGATGTTCTCGCTTGCAACAGCATTTAGCTTGCTCACCTATTTGACCGCCAGATTTTGGCTTCCTAGGCTTCGGGCATTGAACGGTGCCAGGGCAGGTTTAGTTTTTTTAGGGCTTAGCTCTGTTATGCTAGCACTTTCAGGCCATACAATCTCACTACCCCTGCTCTTTATATCTTCGTGTGTAATGGGAGTCGGAGTAGGACTCTCATCTGCGACAATGAACCTATTGGTCATCAGAGGAACTCTTCCAGAAGTGCGAAGAAAATATCTCTCAGGACTTCATGCTGTATATGGACTTTCATCTCTACTGGCACCTTTAATTCTCTCTGGGCTTCTCATGATGGGATTTAGTTGGATCACTTTTTTCTGGTTTACTGCTGGAGTATGCTTTGCCGTACTAGCGGCATCACTTTCATCCAAGGGAGCTGGCTCAGACAAGGAAGACAATAGCGCAACATTAAAAAAAGGACCACTTGTAGCTAAGCTTTTAGTTTGCTCCATGATGGGCCTCTACGTTTCATCAGAAATTGCCCTATCATCAAGGTTGCCGCTTTATCTTAAACTGAACTACGGAATGAGCATTGAGATGGCCGGAAATTATCTCAGCGCCTTTTTCTTCTTCCTTATGTGCGGAAGGTTGCTCTTTGCTTTAAAACACTTTCCTATAAGTAACTTTAAGCTGATGACAGGCTCCCTTGTCAGCTCACTGATACTCTTTTTTCTTGGGCACTTTGTAGACCCTCTTTTTTACCCACTGATCGGTTTTGCTAATGGACCATTTTTTCCAACTGCAATCGATACCATCTCTAAACGCTATAAAGAGTCTAGTGACGATATGATCACTTGGACTTTTGCAGCAATTGGAATGATTATGACAGTAATGCATATTGGATTTGGTCAAATCACCACTCACTACGGCGTCGAAACAGCATTTCTTCTAATCCCATTCTTAGCGATATTGTCTCTTATCAGTCTTGGGATTTTGGTTTTGAAAAAATAAACTAATACGATATGTGAAGAGAACCTGAAAGTCGGTGTGATGTACCGTCTATAGATTTTCTATCAGAAAACATCGAATCAATCGCATATTCTAGTGATGTTGAAAAGAGCTTGGGAAAGCTTTTGGTCAGCTTCATGCCAAGGTCTAATCTTTGCTCTAGACCTCTTGTGCTCCTATATAATTGATCATTAACAATCTTATAATCAACCCATGTATTAAATTTAAAGCGGTGTGGCCGATGGGAGATGAAGTATTCAAACCTCCCTCCATAGATTGAAATACTTTTAGCTACCTCATTCCGTTTTCGTGTGGACCAATTGAATCCAAGATTGAAATAGTTTTTATTATCTAAATTTATGATCTCAGATATTGCCAAGCGATGAAAAGTCCCATGATATGAATTGTGGAGAGAATACTGGCCATAGCTGTAATCAAACTTTGATGAGATATATTCACTTCCAATTATCAGTTTTGAAAAGCCAAACTCTCTATCCCTCAAGTGCCGGCCATAGCGATTGTCATTTTTGACCTTGGAGCTATATGAAAAGTTACTATAAAAATAAGACTGAACCATCACGCCTTTAATTTTTCCCATTGCTCCCATATCTAGCCCCATTGTATAGCGGTACTTATTGAGAGACTTAACTTCTGGAAGTTGAGTCCTTAGATAGTTAAGTTTCATAATCTGAAATTTGGGACGAATAAAGACTTTCTTCCAGAATGTTTTTTGATAGCGTGATGAAAAGTTTAATTGATTTAAGAAGCTTGGAGCATTTACAATATTTTTAACTTGCCCATAAACTTTATCCTGCTGCTTTGTTGAGTATGAAAATTTGTCGCTAAAGCTTAGATCAAGAGCAGAGATCAGTGGAATCTTTTTGAGTACACCTCCAATATGCTTGAGAGTTCCATGATAGAGGTAATTGTTGAGGTTTTCTGCGACTGTATTAAGTGTTCCGAGTCCCTTGTTACGTACTAATTCACTCGTTTTATTGCCCACATTTATTGCAGTACGTCCCAAATAGCGAAGGCCTTTCCCTGTTTGTCTTCCAACAACTCCAGTTTTACTTTCAAGTGCCATTCCCGCGCTTTTAAGGCCTTCAGCAACAATAGTAGCACCGTGAACAACTTTACTGCCCGCTATTACGGCCTTATCTGTCACGTAATGCACACCTGATTCAATAATAGTGGAAGCAAGTACAAATCCTTTCAGAGGATGAAGGATAAGCCCTAGTGGTGGAATATACTCTCCTGTTTCAGGATCAATACCTCCGAGTTCTTTTGGTACTTCAAATACACCATCATCTTCATTGTAGACTGCTCCATCTGGAGGATCGATATATAGGCCAGTGTCAAGATCGATATACCCACCGGGCCGAGGTGTATCTCTATCATTGTTATAATTTTCTTGGGTATGGCCATGCTCTTCGCCCATTAATTCTTTAGGGAGTTGCTGATCTTTATCTTGAACTTCTTCAGCATCGCTATTGTGGGGTATTTTTGCCACAGGCCTACCACTTCGTGATTTAAGAGCTGTGTTTTTCTTAAGTGCTTTAAGTTGTATTATAGAAATTTTTGTTGGGGATGAGACTACCTCCTCACCTGCAAAAGTAGTCGAAAACTCTCCCTCTTTTATACTTACGCGATCATTAGCAGGCCGCCCCTCGTCTTCAATAGACGAAAACTCAACATTACCCTCAAGTGAGAGTGCCGTTGTCACGTTATTATGACGATTATAGATCAAATTAAATTCTGTTCCCCTAATTCCTAATGCCGCAGAACGAGTCTGAATCATCAATTTGTGATCATTGCTTGTTTTTTTACTAAACTTTGCACGGAGATACCCATTAACGAGTGAGATATATTTGGTTTTCCCCGCTTCAACTTTTTTGATTACCACTACACTGTTAGGACCAATAGTCATTAGTGATCCAGTATCAAATCGGACTTGTGCAATACTTCCTGCGCCTGTTGTGATGGTGTCCTTTGCGTAAACTCTTTGCTTAAGCCTTGCGGGAGCAAAAATTTTAGTGCTTTCCTTTGAAATAGTAACATTTCCTCTAATTTTTGAAATCGTAGCGTGGCCTGCGAAAACTTCAGTTGAGACACTCAGGACAAAAAAAGACAATAGTATTTTTAGCATATAACTATATCGACAAGTAATAATCGTATTATTAAAAATTTTAATAAGATATGTGAAAGAGGAGATATATCC
>JAGLCH010000372.1 GCA_023146355.1 Bacteriovoracaceae bacterium
ATTGCGACTTTCAGTGCTAAAGACGACAACAGGAATGTAATGGAGTTTACTATTTTGCTGCGCCATTTTTAAAAATGAAACCCCCTTAACCTCAGGCATATTTAGATCGAGTAGAATTAAGTGCGGAACTCTTTCCTTAATCATCCGAAGTGCCTCAATAACTCCACTGGCCTCCATAACTTCGAAGCCAATCCCCTCCACCACTTTACACGCAAGTGCTCTTACAGAGGGGTCATCATCAATAATAAGAGCTATTTTCCCTTTTATTGCCACGCTTTACTCCTCTTCAACATACTCAATCTCAACATTATCTAAGTACTCAACCATAGAATCGTATGCCTCTTGAATCTTAGGTAAATCAGATTCCTTGGCACCAATTTCAAGAGACTTTGCAAACTCGCCCAGCTGGTCAAAGCCATAGCCTCCTGCATTTCCCTTAATTTTATGCCCTACCGCCTTGAGATCCTCAAAGTCAGAAGCATCAATTGCAACTTTAATACGGATAATATCCTCTGCAATTGTCTTTTGAAAAACGTGCATAATTGACTCCAACATTGCGTCGGCCATTACTTTATACTTTGCCATTAAAACTCCTATTTTTTATCTTCTAGGAGCTTATCGTTCCGACTCTCAATAAAGATGATAAAAAAAAGGTTAACTCTTCTTTACATGCCTCATACTCAACTATTTTCTTATCAAATGAGTCCAAAAGCTCTACCATTGAGTAAAATTTATCGATATACCCTAAACAGGAGCACTATGATGGCCATGATGAAAGCATTAGTAAAAAGGCACTCTAGGCCAGGCCTTTGGCTAGAAGAGGTAGAAATACCTACTGCTGGTCCAAATGATGTCCTTATTAAGATAAAAAGAACTGCTATTTGTGGAACTGACCTCCATATCTACAACTGGGATGAGTGGTCACAAGCAACGATCCCAGTGCCTATGGTTGTAGGGCATGAGTTTGTTGGCGAAGTCGTTGAGCTTGGCAATCAAGTAACTGATCTTAAGATTGGCGAGCTTGTAAGTGGCGAGGGGCACATCGTCTGCGGTCGCTGTAGAAACTGTCTTGCTGGACGTCGCCATCTTTGTATTAATACAAATGGCGTTGGTGTAAATCGCCAAGGTTGCTTTGCTGAGTACTTAAGCATTCCGGCAACTAACGTATGGAAAGCAGATCCAAAAATTCCTCTGAATGTAACAGCTTGCTTTGATCCCTTTGGGAATGCTATTCACACAGCACTTCAATTTGATTTAATTGGTGAAGACGTTCTCATCACAGGAGCGGGTCCAATAGGCTGTATGGCCGTTGGAATTGCCAAACATTGTGGAGCACGCCATGTAGTCATAACTGATGTTAATGACTACCGCCTTGAACTTGCAGCAAAAATGGGCGCGACTCGTTGTGTTCGGGCAGATAAAGAAAACTTAACCGATGTTCAAAAAGAACTAGGACTAACTGAAGGCTTTGATGTCGGTCTTGAAATGAGTGGAAATGCTCATGCGTTCAATGACATGGTTGCCAACATGATTAACGGCGGAAAGATTGCTCTACTCGGAATTCATGGGCCAGACACCAAAGTAGATTGGAATAAAGTTGTTTTTGGAATGCTCACACTAAAGGGTATCTATGGCCGTGAGATGTATGAAACTTGGTACAAGATGCAGACTCTTGTTCAGGGTGGACTTGATATCTCACCAATCGTGACTCATGAATATGGCTTCGAAGACTTCGAAAAAGGCTTTGATATTATGAACTCAGGTAAATCAGGAAAAGTTATTCTCAATTGGGAATAAGCGAGGAAAATATGTACGGAAACAATATTCAAAATTTTCTAAAAGAAGAAATTACTGGCATTAAAGAGGCCGGGCTTTATAAAGATGAAAGAATCATCACTTCTCCTCAAAGAGGTGAGATCGAAGTAGCTGGAGGAAAAAAAGTATTAAACTTTTGTGCCAACAACTACTTAGGCCTATCTGATCATGAGGCAGTAAAGAAGGCCGCATCAGAATCCCTTGAAAAATGGGGATATGGGATGAGCTCTGTTCGCTTTATCTGTGGAACACAAGAAATTCACAAAATCCTTGAAGAGAAAATCTCAAATTTCCTTGGGATGGATGATACCATTCTCTACACCTCATGCTTTGATGCTAATGGTGGGCTTTTTGAAACTCTTCTTAAAGGTGAAGATGCTATTATCTCAGACGAACTCAACCATGCCTCAATTATCGATGGTGTTCGCCTGGCGAAGGCCATGAGGTTCCGCTATAAGAACAACAATATGGAAGACCTTGAAGTTCAGCTTATTGCGGCAAAAGAGAAAGGAGCCCGACACACTCTTATTGTAACTGACGGTGTTTTCTCAATGGATGGATATATCGCAAACCTTAAAGGGATCTGCGATCTAGCTGATAAATACGATGCAATGGTTATGGTTGACGACTCTCACGCTGTTGGCTTCATGGGAGATAACGGAAAAGGTACTCATGAGTACTGTGATGTTATGGGAAGAGTCGATATAATTACGGGAACCTTAGGTAAAGCGCTTGGTGGCGCGAGTGGCGGGTATACATCAGCAAGAACTGAAATTGTAGATCTACTTCGTCAACGCTCACGACCTTACCTATTTTCAAATTCTGTAGCACCATCAATTACAGCAGCATCAATTGCAGTTATTGATCTTCTAGAGTCTTCAAGCGATCAACGTGTTCGGCTTATGGAGAATACAGAAACTTTTAGAAAGGGAATGAAAGAAGCTGGATTTGATATTCTTGATGGAACTCACCCTATTGCTCCTGTTATGCTTTACGACGCAAAGATTGCCCAAGAAATGAGCAAAAGACTTCTTGATAAGGGAATTTATGTTGTTGGATTCTTCTTTCCTGTTGTTCCAAAAGATAAGGCCAGAATTAGAGTTCAGATGAGTGCTGCTCATAGTAAAGATGATGTGCTGCACGCTATTGAGATGTTTAAAGAAGTTAAAAATGAGATGGGACTTTAGTTTTTAAATTTGAGGGGGAGCTCTAAGGCCCCCTTTTCTATTTCTTTTTTACTGATCCGTAATCATTCTTTTTCTCGCCATCACCCAAAATATTATAATTAAGCTTTTGTGCCTTGAGTGCGGTAAATGGCAAAACATTGTGGGGAACAGATGGTTCAAAGTTTTCAGGTAGATCACGAGTTGCTGCCTTTTTTCCATAGATACGAACCACGTCTCTAGAAAAAGCATCAAAGATTTGACGATTAAGCTTCTTACCTACAGATCGCTCCATAATCGTGACCGCTTCATTGGGTGTTACAACTTCACTGTAGCTTCTCTTTGTTGTGATTGCATCAAAGAAGTCGGCAACGGCACAAATCCTAGCATAGAAGTGAATATCATTGCCTGCGAGTCCCTTAGGGTAACCAGTGCCATCTTCATTCTCATGGTGCTCTCCAACGACTCGCATAATAGTAGAGATATCTTCTTTTTTAGGATAGTCGGCCAGCTTTTCCATCAAAATGCGAACCCCTGCCCCTGGATGTTTTTTTATCACCGCAAACTGCTCATCACTAAGTTTACCAGTGTTGTTGATAATACTAGTTGGCACCTCTACTTTACCTAGGTCGTGGAGAAGTCCTCCCATTCCTATAAGAGTCATCTCTTCCTTGGAAACATCAGGTTTGACTTGCTTTAAAAGTATCACGCAGTAGAGAGATACATTTACACTGTGATCATAAGTATAGAAGTCATGAAAACTTAGGTTTCCAATTAATTCACGAAGCTGATTAACTGAGTAGTCCTCAATGACGTCCACCATGGCAGAAACAGTCTCACGACAATTTTCTATAGTCTCCATCAAAATATCTGTATTGAGCTCACGCGTATCATCAAAAAGTGTTGTTAGGTGCTTTATGGCAGAGTCTTTAATGACATCTGTTTTTCGTTCATCTGTGAATTTTTCATTGGTGGTTAAACTTTTAAGATAGATAGAACGATGCTCTTCTAAAACATAAACCGTTCGGTATTTATCCCTAAACTCTTCCACTTCATTATCGCTCAGGGCCTCATTCATAGGGTAAATTCGGACAAAATGCTCTCTCCCTTCCTGGTTAGATGCATTAACATATAACTCATACGAAAGGCTTTTTTCAGTCGAAATTAGGTCGAAGGCAACGGAAAAAAAGTTGGCCTTATCTTTATTTTTTGGTAATCCCATAATAATCCTAAGATCCTATCGGAAATTAATTGAAAAAAATGAAGAAAAGCTTATTGCAAAAGATCAAGTTCGCCTTATAGTTAACTAAGAAATAATTATTTAATATGATTAAGGAGTATTAAATGGCAAAAGCAAAGAAGCCAGTTGCTAAGAAAGCACCTGCAAAGAAAAAAGCAGCACCTAAGAAGGTAGCAAAGAAAACAACAAAGAAAGTAGCAAAAGAAATGCTTCTAGTTGGATCAAAGACAAAAGTAGCACTTAAAGGTTCTGGAAAGCAAACATTTATGGTTTCTTCAGATACAATGGATGCATTAAATGAGCATGTTTACTGGCTGATCTCTCAAGCTCAGGCCAGAGCTGCAGCTAATGGTCGAAAGACGATTAGACCTTACGATATTCTTGCTTAATTTTAAGTAATTATATAGAAAAGAAGGGGCCATTTGGCTTACTAGAACCCACATCTTTTGATGTGGGTTTTTTACATTAGAACTCAAAATTCATTAAGCACAATCTTTGACAGAATACCTAATAGTTTTTTTGTATCCAGAAAGTAGTTTGGGTATGACTCTTGGATCTTTTCAATGTTTTCGATATTAACAAAGACAATGTTTTTGCTTTCATCACCCGTGAAAGACAATTCCTTCTGAGTGTATATCTCAATTGCTTTACTAACATCTTTTTTATTGTATATATCAACGCTTGTTGTATTTTTTCTGGTATCGAGTTCGAGCAGTGCATACTTGCCAAGCCTTCCAAATTCATTCTGCTTATTTACAATAATCTGAATACTGTTTGTTGCAGCATTTAGCCTTTCAATAACTTTTAGGCCCTTTATTGATTTTTTTAACTTGGACTGTATTTGTAAATTGCTTAGTTTTGAATGTTCTTTGGTAGGGGAGCACTGCTCTTTTATTGCAAAGTAGGAGCTTAGCAATGTAAAGAACTCTTTCCACTCACTGTCTCCTTCTCCCGTTTTAAATGAGGTACTCTGGAGTTCCCCGTAGCTTTCAACAGCTGTTGACCATATATGCTCAAGCTCTGTTCGCAATTGTATCTCAATTTGATTTGAGTCAGTTGTTTGATAGATAAGATGAATTCCCCTATAGCCATCTTCCTTAGGAGCGTTATGGTAATCATCTACTCTTTTTAGAGTATGTTTAGTTGATAGACCTCTTAGGTCTATATATGCTTTTGTTAAAGCATTCTGACTGTCAAAGATTACTCTAAGGCCGGCGACATCCTGCAGTGTGCTTAGGCGCATTGTTTTAAATCGTTTTAGCTTTATTTTTATCGACTCTATACGCTTAAGTCGACGTGCTATTGCAATGATGCTTTTATCACTTAGCTTTGCCCTAAGCTTATTGGCGTAATAATCTAATGGTGCCGAGAACGAGTTTCTCCACTCCAGCAGCTCGCTTAATTCAAGGCCACTTAAGCTCTTTTGCTTTTTGAGTAATTCCCCAATTTGATCTATTTTTCTTTTGCTTATCATATACGCACCTTACTGCTTGTTATAATTAATCTCAAGTAAAAAAAGCAACATCAACCCTAAGTCACTAGAATCTCGACCACACATTTATTTCTTGAATTATTCATCTTATTTTATGTCGCAATTACAATGAGTGGCCCAGCTTTACTAACTAGAAGCAGATTCATGATATTCTCAATGAGAAATCTACAGGAGATACTTCTTGAGTATTTTTATTGAACTGTGCGCCGGCCGAAGATTACTGCAGTAACGCCATTTGGTCCCTTTTTTATTGATGAAAACGTTAGAGATGTGGTAACTAACGACTTCAATTAAAAGTGTTACCACACTGCTAAAGGATCGTTATGAAAGTAGATACAAAAACTATTGAGTCAGATGCAGGGAACCTAAAAGCATTAGGAAGTAGCAAACAAGATTACCCTGATACCTATTCTCCAGAGGTTTTAGAATCATTCGACAATAGGTTTCCCTCAAATAGCTACGTTGTTGAGCTTTTGGCCCCTGAGTTTACCTCACTTTGTCCCCTTACAGGCCAGCCTGATTTTGCCAATATTACGATCACCTACTGCCCTGACCAAAAACTGGTAGAGAGTAAGTCTTTGAAAATATATATATTCTCATTCCGAAACTCCGGATCATTTCACGAGGACTGTATCAACAAGATTGCCCATGACCTCAACAATTTGATGTCACCAAAGTGGGTAAAAGTTCGTGGAGACTTTACACCTCGAGGTGGGATTTCAATCAACCCTACTGTTAAAATTATTAAAGATGGATTTACAGGAAATGAAGGTATCTAGATGAAAAGTGTTGTTGTTTTTTCTGGTGGGATGGACTCCACAACAGCTCTGTACAAGCTCATCTCTGAGGGAGATGAAGTATCTGCCTTAACCTTTGACTATGGCTCAAAACACAACGCTTCTGAGTACAATAAAGCGGTTCAGCTATGCAGCAAGCTTAATATTGTTCTAACAAAAATTGAGCTTCCATTAGACCGCTATTTTAAGTCATCCCTTCTTCAATCTGGGGAAGAAATTCCAGAAGGACACTATCAAGAAGAAACGATGAAAAGCACAGTTGTCCCTTTTAGAAATGGGATCATGCTCTCCATCGCTATAGGCTTTGCAGAGTCGATGGATGCCGATCGAGTAGTAATTGGAAACCACTCGGGAGACCACGCAATTTATCCTGACTGCCGTTCATCTTTCATTAATGCCATGAACGATGCTTCGAAATTTGGTACTTATAACGAGATAGGTATCTATTCACCGTTCTGCCAAATGAGTAAAAGAGAGATCGCCCTAGAGGGCGAGAAATTGAATATTAACTGGAACGATACATGGTCGTGCTACAAAGGTGGTGAAATTCACTGCGGAAAATGTGGTACCTGTGTTGAACGCAAAGAGGCGCTGAAAGGGATTGACCCTACTCAGTACCTCGATTAGAGAGCTTATGTATTATATTAGTAAAGAATTATCTGTTTCGGGTGCTCACAAACTCACTCTTCCTTACGAGAGTAAGTGTAGAGAGTTGCATGGCCATAATTGGCGAGTGAAGGTCTTCCTAAAGTCAGAAACCCTAAATGAAAATGGGATGATTCTCGACTACACTGAAATTAAAAAATATGTCATGGTATTTGATCACAAGTGTATTAACGATCTAGTTGAGTTTAACCCCACAGCAGAAAACATTTGTAAATACTATTGCGATAAGATCCCTCACTGCTACAGGGTTGAGGTTTGGGAAACGGATAACAGCTGGGCGTGTTATGAAATATAATATTGCCGAGATATTTGGACCTACAATTCAAGGTGAGGGAACCCATGCCGGTCGCAAAGTTGGCTTTATACGATTTGCTGACTGCAATCTAAGTTGTAGCTTCTGTGACACTGATCATAGAAGTCAAATGCAACTCACTGCTTCTGAAATTGTAGAAAAACTTCCAAAAAATATTAAGCGCGTGGTAATTACCGGTGGAGAACCCCTTCTTCAGGTTGATCAAAATTTGCTTGATGCACTTAAAGATTATGAGACTCACCTTGAAACCAACGGAACCATTGCATTAGGTGATCTCAAATTTCACCATGTAACGGTCTCACCAAAACTCTCCCCGAGCGAGACCCATATTGAGTATGCAGACGACCTAAAACTACTCTACCCCATCTATGATCCTAGCGACTGGCCACACTTCAAAGCAAAAAATAAGTATCTTCAACCTATTGATCTAAATGGTGAGATGAAAATCAAAGAAACTTTGGAGCGGATTTACCTTGAAAGCGACTGGGACCTTTCAGTTCAACTTCACAAGTTTATTGGCGTAGAGTAGGCCAATCTCAATACTTGCTATTGTCTAAACTTTATACAGTTTAGATAATAGTATGCATTTCATTTTGTAAACTCAACTCTAACTAACTATAAATACAAAAAGATATCTTTATAATTATCCATAATTCTGGCGTCCAACTTGCAAGTATGACTTTACTTAAATACAAAAAAAAGGATCGGCTATGAAAATGAAATCTCTAACCAGCTTAATGGCAATAGTATCAATTGCCTCTCTACTATCTGCTTCAGTTAGCGCTAGTACAATTGGTAGTCGCTTCAATTTGAGCGAAGATGAAAACGATACTATAGATAAGCTTAAAATGAGATATCGCACTCAGACGATTCGTCCGAAACACTGTCCATTAGAAAGTACAAACTATAGTGAGATTACAGCAAAGCTTAATACGATCAAGGATATGTTATTTCAATGTAGTAGTGATAAAAGCTTTTTAGATGAAGTAACCACTCAAACAAGTGAAATTCAAGATTCAATTGGTAGTATTAGAGAAACTACAAATGATAATATATATGATGAAAAATCTGACATACAATCCGACAACGCGGCCACGGAAGTAATTAGTGGTCAGTCGATCTTAAGTATTACATCAATGATTAATACTGCTCTAAGGTCAAAAGAGTGTAAAGACACATTAGAGAGTAAGTCTTTTTTGGACATCACTGCAGATACAATATTTAGCATCTCGCAAATTAGCCTTCTAGTACCTGGACCAAACGGAATGGTCATATCCGCAGGTGCTGCGATTATGGGATCTGTAATAAAGCTGCTCGATAGTCTTCTTAATAAGGGCTACGATTTTGAAAATTCTGATGATAGAAATAATTTTGTTAAGTTAAACTGTTCATTTTACGATCTTCGTAGAGAGCTTGAAGAAGGGGATGCCTTTAAAGTTTATGCTAGAGAAAATGAAAAAGATCTATTTGACGCAAAAGCCATTATCGCAAATATTTCTGACAATATTTCTTCTCTTAACAGTGAGTACGAAAAACAAGTATCTAGTATACAAAATCTACTCACAGATAATATAGCAACAATGGACAATGATCTCGATGACATGAAGGCCGAGGCCGATTTAATAGAAAAACAAGTTAATACAGAAAAAGCTAAACTCCTCAAAGGGATTAGTGGGCTAGAAGACCTTAAAAAACTAATCGATGATCAAATTAGCATTTTCGCAGAGGCGGCAGTTACAATTACTGAAGATGACCCTGCAGTTTCACAAATGATCAATAAACTATACCTTTTAGAGCTTGTAGCACCAATACTCATTAAAAAACTGAAAGAGTACACTCCTCTAAGTAGTTCAATCGGGCAGGATAGAATCCTTATCATGTTTTTAGGGAAACTCGATTATGAAAAAAACGAAAATGATTACCTAGCACTCCAAACGATGGAAGTTGATAAGTTTAACAATGTATTTAGAGCTCGCCTTCTCGCAGGACTGAAGCGAGTTAGTAATGATATTGGTAAAAAACAAGGTGAAGTCGACAAACTAGTTTCCAAGAAAATGGATAAGTTAACACAAAAGAAAAATGAAATAGGTAAGCTCGAAGACTTAATCAGAAAAGAGGCAGCAAATAATCTAACAATTGATGGAAAAGTAATAAGTTCAATTCTTATACAACTTGAACAGGAGAGATACAAAGCTCTTGAGTTACTAAATATGAAATTAGCAGAGCTACAAATCGTACGCGAAAAACTAGAGAATTACACCCAAACTGGATTGACTCGTGAAGATCAAGGAACCTCATCTCGCATCGATTTGACTGCTGACTTCAATTCAATAGCAAATAACATTTACGGGAAAAATGGATATCAATTCTTAATGCAATCAAAGGAGAGCTCAGAAACTTCTATTGAGACTTTCGATAGAATGTTTGAATCTTTTTCCACGAACTATCTTATAAGAGATAAAGGTATTTGGGATATCCGACTCGATCTATCAAAAGAAGAAATCAGAAGAGGATGTCAAGATGGAAAACCATTTATTAGAACTTATACAACTGCTAGAGACTGGAAAGAATTAGGCTATGATTTCCTCGCGACAAATGGTGACCTTTTCCACGGGTATAAAAATGATGGCTTTATATTAAGCTCTGATCAAGAAAAAATTCAGGAGGAATATAATTCAGTGATCTTCACCAGACAAAGTATAAAGGGCGAAAAGGTTCCTGAGGGGATGGAGGACTATGTTGGTCAAGGATACGGAAGGATACTTCAAAAAGTCCAAATCGCTGGAAGTAAGGCATCCATAATCCAAAGATTCATTCAGCAAAATGACTGTAGTAAAATGATAGAAATGAAATAGATTAAAGGCCGGGCCATTTTGTCCCGGCCTTTTTTATTTAACCTACGAAATAAAGTCCTATCAATCTAGTCTGTTTTGGGCAAATGATACAGCCTTGAGTTCAAGCCGAATATTGACGAAAATTAGTATTGAATCCGAACAAGGAATGGAAATGAAAAAAATACTCATTGCAATCGATTTTAGTCAGATTACAAAACAAGTTGTTGAAGTGGCAAAATATCATGCAAAATTATCCGACAGTGAGGTCTGTATTATTCATACAGAAGAACCACCAGTTGCTCCTATGGGAGTTGGACCCAATTATATTCTTTTCCCAGTTAATGTAGATACAGAAGATGTCTACGTTGGATCAATGAGTGAAGTTAAAAATCAAGAGAAAGAAAGATCACGAACTAGACTCAATGAAATAAAAATATATTTAGAAGAAAGTGGGGTTAAGGCCACAGCTATACAACTGACTGGTGAAACAGCAGATAAAGTTCTTGAAGAGGCCGATAGGTTTATGGCCGATTTGATTGTAATCGGTGCACATGATCACGGAGCACTTTACCACCTGTTCTTTGGTAGTGTGCGGGAAAGTCTTATTAATAAGGCAAAGTGTCCAGTACTTGTCGTTCCCCCTCAGATGGGAGAATAGAAAAAGGGCTACCTCCCCTTTTCTATTAACTCAAGCAAAGATCGATGGGCATTCATAGATGATGCCCTTCCTTTTAAGTTCACCACTTTTTTAAATGGGTCTTCGATAAACTTTTCGAGTTCCACGACTTTACTTTCTCCATATAAAAGGAGAGCTGTTTCTCTAGATTTAAGTATCACTCTGATTTGATTATAGGCCGGTGAAAGATCAGAGGAAATTGAGAGAAAATCACAATATGCCTCAAACTCATCGAACATATTATTTTTTATCATAACAGAAACTTTTACCTCAGAAACACTCAGCTTATCCCATCCACTTCCTTCATCGGGAAGAAGCCCTATCAGGGCAGAAATACTTTGTGATGGAGCAGTCTGTATCTCATCAAGTTGCTCCAGAAGTTCAATGCTCTTATCTTTATCTAATGAGTGCAGGGAAAGCACATGGGGGCGTACCCACTTTCCACCATTACAATTATTAAATGCTAAATCATCAAAGGGATATATCTCACTCATTCCTGGTACAATGGCCCGAAGAGTATCCACTCCAAGGCGATTACAGTGGAAATAGTATGCGCTATTCCCCTCTCTTCGAATAATTTCTTCAAGCCAACAGAGCTCTTCTTCAATACTTCCCTCTGTATTCCAGGGCCAAAAGTTATACTTAGGCATATCTGTAAAGTAACTCCAAGGAATTACCCCTGTACCATCAACAAAATGTTCTTCAAGATTCATAGGATCGGCATAAATATCTTCACACCACGCAGGTGGTTTTAAACCAAAAAATGAATCGGAATCTCGTCCCTGACATAACTCAGTCATTGTTCTTTCTAGTGCCACTTGGAACTTAGGGTGAGCACCAAAATTTGCGAAGACACCACCGTCATGGGGGTTGTACAAGGTAACATTTATAACTGGAAATCTTCCCCCAAGAGAAGCATCCTTTACAAATATCTTAAAACCAAGTTTTTCAAGCGCGGTCTTGGCCTCCATAGCTGCGGGATATTTTGCGAGTACTTCAAGGGGAACATCAGGTAAAGAAATTGCTTCACTCACGACTTTAAACTTCACAAATCGTTCTACAATTTCTGAAAGAGATTGAACCTTGGCCTCACTGATTGTATTTCCTGCCGCCATCCCGTTACTTCCGTAAAGATTAGACAGGACATTCATAGGAAAGAGGATCTTTTCCCCAGTTGATTGTTTTTCAAATGGTAAACAAATAATTGAGCTAAGCGATGAGTTAAAATCTACAACAGTTCTATCATCATCTTCATCATAATAAAGCTCACGAAGCTCCTCATTAAGGGTCTCATTGATTGATGTCACCTCAACTTCACTTGAGTGGTGGGCAAAAGGGGAATCGAGTTCCTCTGTAGCATAGTCAGCAAAGAAAAAGTTTTGAGTATATCTCTCAAAATACTCCCCCAACCCAGATGCGATTGCTGCGTCTTTTGTTATTCCTTTTCCATTTACATAACATGAAGGATTTCCCTTAGTCGCAATATTTACAGACCAAACATGTTCCACAGGATTTTTAAACTGAGACATTTCAACTTCGATACCTGCTTTATTTAAGAGAGAATGGAAACGTTCAATTGTTTCCTCTAAAGGACAGGCCTTACCTAATAGTTTCAAAAAACACCTACTTTTTTATTAGTTTAGTAAAATACATAGGACCAATTCCATCTCTGTCAGGTAGGAATTGATATCCATATTCTGTTTTCTCAGCACCCTGAATATCTGGAGTGTTAGAGATCAAATCAAAAAACTCGCCTTTTCTAGCAAGTAATCTTTCAATTACACCGTCATTTTCATAGGGCGAGATGCTGCAAGTCGAGTAGACGATTTGGGCACCTGATTTTGCTGTGAGTAGTGCAGAACACAAAAGCCCATACTGTTTTGCTGATAACCTCTTCGTTCGCTTCTCACTCCACTTCTCTAGCTCATGTGGAGCATTTACAAGGTGCTTTTCACCGGAACATGGAGCATCCACCAAAATTGCATCAAAGTATTCAGGCATGGACATACCATATCTGATCCCATCTTTTCCCTTTACAAAAATTTGATCACGAATATTATTAGGGACATGGTCGCGAACAACACTCGTAAGCCGATCTCGACGATCTTTCGAGAACTCATTGAGAAAAAGCTCTGCTTTAGCATTCATGTTTTCAGCGAGGATAATCCCCTTTCCTCCGGGGGCAGAACACATGTCTAAAATATTGGTGCTTTGACTTAGGTCAAACTGTTTTGCGACAAGCACAGAGGCAGGGTCAAGAACATAGAAAAGATTTAAACTATCTGTTCCCCTAACCTGGGCATTTCCCGGAGTGAATTCATACAGCCACTTTCCCCACTGTGATAAAACACATGAATCAGGAAGATCACTTGCGTGGAGCAATGGAAAACAAAGTCTTCTAACCTTGTTTTC
>JAGLCH010000373.1 GCA_023146355.1 Bacteriovoracaceae bacterium
GGAACCGACAGCGGAGCCGACAAAGGAAACACCAGGAGAATGCGTCAAAGAAGGAGAGGTTTGGAGTGACGAACAAGAAAAATGTATAGTAGATGAAAAGCTTGGCTGCACTAATAAAAACAAAGCGGGAGAATGTGTCGAGTGCGATGATGAAGAGTCATTTAGCAAAGAAGAAGACAAGTGTATCGCCAATGAGGGCGTTGATGATTTACTTGCGCAAGGAAAATCTGATACTGATAACGATGCAGACTCTAAACCTGCACCCGTAAATCAATCGCAACAATCACATGGCCCGCTGAATCTTCCTCAAGCTCAGCAAATACCGATCCCTGCGGATTCATTCTATATCAAAGCAGGATTTAACTAGAAAACAAAATTCACATTATCTGATCCCATAACAGTGATACGCTCATTCTCAAGAACATCTATTTCTTCAAATATTTGTTTTTGATAGCCGGGCTTCATGTGCCCGATGAAGATAGGGATGTCCTCAGGCATTTTCTTAATTTCTGCCGCAAGAGTATTTGGAGTGTGATGCTGACTCAGTTTAGCAATATTAACTAACTCATTTGGAAAACTTACTTCAGTAAAAATAGCTTTTAGATTAGGATATTTTTTGGCAAGCTCCCAAATTCGTTTGGTCGGCCCCGTATCCTGAGTAAATAAAAGTGCCTGCTTCCCTTTCTCGATGATAAAACCTGTTCCACCTGCCGGATGATCAACTTTTACTGACAATACTTTATAAGGTCCAATCTGAGTAACCTGCTCCATTTCAAGAGCATTGAAATGAATGGTAGGTTTCTTTGTATTTGGTATCTTTGAAAAGTCAGGCCAGATATAATCATTCATGTAGTGCTTATGAATTGAATCTTTTACCTCATCACATGAATAGACCTCAAATGGTTTATTCTTGATTCCAAAACAATTATCACAAAGGTAACCTAACTCTCCAATGTGATCCATATGTGAATGTGAAATGAGAATATTATCAATTAATATTTGCTCATCTATTTTAAGGCCTGATGCTACAGAACCGGCATCAATTAAAAGTTTTCCATCAATGAGGTACGAGGTCATTTTGGTATCTGGAGTAAGTCCTCCATGTCCACCAACAATTCTTACTTGCATTTTAATCCTTAAGCTACATTACTTAGTTTTGGTCTTAGTCGCTTGAACATAACAGACTTAGTAAAGGCACTTTCAAATGCGTTCACTACAATTTGCGAAAACTGAGTTCCAGCATTATCAATAATTTCTTTATAAGCAATCATTGGGTCCAGTCCTTTTCGATACGGTCGATTACTAATCATAGCATCAAAAGTATCAGCAACAGATATAATCTGCGCTATCAAAGGAATCTCATCACCTTTGAGGCCATAGGGGTAACCTTTCCCATCAGGTCTTTCGTGATGGTATCGAACACCATCACCAACTTTTTTAAGTGCCTCGATATGACCAATTATCTCATAACCGGTATGAGGGTGATTCTTCATTACAGCGAATTCATCATTTGTTAAGTGGCCCTGCTTTTTTAAAATGCTATCTTCAATACTTATTTTCCCGATGTCGTGTAATATTGATGACAACTTAATTTCCTTAAGTTCAGCTGGAGACATATCCATCTCCTTGCCAATCATCTCTGAAAAATAAGCAACTCGTTTTGTATGACCACCAGTATAGCGATCGCGCTTTAATGTAACATCACCCATTGCTTGGCAGACTTGAAAAAATTGTGATTGAAGTTTATCAAAGAGACTAAAGCTCTCAAGAAGCGCAGTAAGCTTGGTTGCAATGGCCTCAATAAAATATAGATCGTCATTATCAAAGTCACCATCTGGAGACTTTGAATTAATCGCCTGAATAACTCCTAGAACTTCACCCTTTGATACAAGAGGTGCAAGAATCATATTATGATATGTAATATCAGAAAAATAACGGAGTTCCCTTCCATAGCGAATATCAGAACGAACATCATGAATGTGTAAGACTGCGTTGTAGTGCGCGCTGGCCCCGGCGAAAGTATTTTCATCAACTGGTAGCGATACTTTTTCCGAGTGTTCATTTCGTCGGCCGACTAGTGTTGAAGTAATAGGATCAAGCCGATAAAAAATAATATGCTCACATCCCATCAGTTCACGAATCTTGCTGATTGCCTTCTTCTGAACATTCTTGAAATCCATAGACGATGATACAAGCTTACCAAGAGAGATGAGTGCTTCATAACGCTTCATCTTCGAACGAAGGTAATATAGTTCTTCCTCTGTTCCTCCATTTTTTGAAAAAGAGAGAGAACTGCTCAATTCTAAAAGCTTGCTAAACATTTCATCTTCGTACTTCACTAGATCTCCTAATCGATCGTATCCTATTATAATCGGATAAAATGGGAGAAGACTTTATAAAGGAACTAGGCTTGATCATATTTTACGATAATCGGGAATAAATTTCCTTACTATTTTCGTTGGTTATTTCTGCAAAAATCTTAGCAAGCATCTTTGTACTTCGTTTACCATTAAGGTACTGCTCAACTAAATCAGTAAGCTTGCTTGAAATCTGACTTCCACAACTCCCCTTACTAATGTGAACGAGAAAAACAAATTCCCCCTTACAGGTTATTGATTCTGCAATGCTTGAAAAGTCACATGCCTTAAAGCGATATACAGATTCGAAGGTTTTTGTAAGCTCCCGACAAATAGCAACAGAAGACTCAGGAAGAGACTTTGAGAGAACTTCCATTGTACTTTTAATACGCTGGGGAGATTCAAAAAAAATGTGAGTTCCCTTTAGTGCGGATATCTCGGAAAAAGCACTTGCCTTTTTCACTTTCTCCCTCGCAATAAAACCGTGAAAATAAAATGGATGAGGCGGTAATCCTGCAAGTTCAAGAGCGGTAGTTACTGCGCTTACTCCAGGAATAGATTGAATTTCATGGCCTCGATCGAGTGCAATTCGCACAAGAGGATATGCAGGGTCACTAATTATTGGACTACCGGCATCTGATACTAAGTAGAGGTCAATGCCTGAATCCAAAGCATTTCCAAGCTGCTCAAGCTTTCTCTGATCACTTTGATCATGAAAAGAGGTGATATCAATTGATGAGGCATCGATTCCAGCTCGCTTCATAAAATCGAGTAGCTTTCTTGTATCCTCTGCAATAAACCGTTTTTGAGTATTAAGCACAGTTCGTGCACGTTCCGTTAGGTCCCCTAAGTTTCCAATTGGTAGAGTAATCAAGAACAACTTTGCCACATCGCACCTCGCATCTGCAATAATAGTGGGTAGTTAGGAGATCAAACTACTATGGAAAGATTTGCATCCCCTAATCCTAAACCGATTATAATGCTATAATCCTAAAATGTTAGGAGAATTTTATCTCATAACAAAAAAAGTACACTAAGACATAGTAGAGAGAGGGGTTGTCATGTCATTAAACGCAAAAATTCATACAGATTCACGAGGAAATATCACTGTCCTAATGGAAGGTGGACTAGACTTTGAAACAAGTATTCCTTTTAGAGATGAATTGAATCAGCTGATGGACACTAATCCACTATCAACTATTACTTTAGATATGAATCGTGTGGACTTTGTTGGATCATCCGGAATTGGACTATTCGTAGAAACCTTAAAAATTCTAGACCAGAAAAAAGCGTCACTGAAACTATCAAACGTTAAAACTGAATTTATGAAGGTATTTAAGCTCTACAAGCTAGATGCACTTGAAAGCCTGATTCATGAGTTTGATACTGATGATACTTCAGAACTCAACACTCACTTTGGAAATAGAGCGAGAACCTTCGAGCAATAGCTAAAAACTATAATTAATTACATTCATATAAAAGACCGGTATTTCACTGGTCCTTTTATGATGGAACTTCTTAAAGCTTGGCCCTGCTTCATAGTCACGGCTTTC
>JAGLCH010000374.1 GCA_023146355.1 Bacteriovoracaceae bacterium
ATTGTAATACCGCGCTCTTTCTCAATATCCATGTTGTCTAGAAATTGATCTGACTTCTGGCGATCCGAGATAGTATTAGTCATCTCCAGTAGACGATCAGCAAGTGTAGACTTGCCATGATCAATATGTGCAATAATTGAGAAATTCCGAATGAATTTATTATCCATGAAGGCCTTATACTAAATTAACTACTAGATTTTAAACAAAAACTTCGGTGGATAATACCATAAGGTAGTAATCAAGTGAACTCTCTTTTCCACGAATCGGGATAACATTTGCGTATCCTTCATAAATAATTTCTGGCAAGGCCTTTTCGATGATTTCAGAAGTATCATCGCCAGCAGCCTTGGCGCTATGAGTCAGAGGATTTTCTCCATCCACATTTTCCTGTTTCTTAGACTTGATAACTATTTCAGCATTCTCAATTTTTGAGCGCCGCTTTATTGCCATTTCATAACAATCTATGATGCTCTGCGGAATAGCTTTATTGGTCATGGCCTTGTCAATTACATCCTCACTTTGAACTTGAAGAAGGGAATATAGCTTGTTGTTCATGTAGCGAAGCTTTCCTTCCGCATCTGCTACCAAAACAGGTCTCCGAACGAGATTAGCAAGAGCATCAAATTTTCTATTTTCTACGGTAATCCTATTGGTACGAAGCTCTTCAAACTGCTTAAGCCCATAGATCATTTTATTCATTTCATGTGAAATTTCTCCGATTTCATCATCCTGATTATAATAAATCGACACATCAAAGTTACAATCTTGAAGCTCTCGAATGGCATCCTTTATTTTTTTGAAGGGAAGTGCAATTTTCCCAGGAATAATTAGTCCTAAAATAATTGAAACAAAGAAGCCAATGATAAGAACAATCATCATATTTTGCTTTGTCTTTTTTATAATCGATTTGATCTGAATATCTCGCTCGACACTTCGATCATATTGAATTTTCTGAAACTCGCTAAATGACTCAAGGATTTTATCTGCCAAATCTCCAACAGAGCTTATCCCCACCGTATCTCTGTAAAACAGTGAGGCCTTATTGAGAATTGCCATGAGGGAGTCTACGTAGGTTAACATTTGTATGATAACGATCTTAACCTCTGGAGCGTCATAAATGGCATCAAGAGTTTGGAGTTGAGATGAAAAAGTCTCACAACGCTCTTTAAGTCGATCTACAGTCTGCTTGTCTGTCGATCCAGATAAAATCTTTCTCTGATATTTTAAAATCGAAATAGCGGAGATTCTCAAGTTATCGATCTCAGAAGATACACGATTAGATTTAACGGTGATCTGCTCAATCTCTTTATTGAGAGAATCAAGATAGTTAAAAACAAGTGCAGAAATAGAAAGTACCAACATTATGGTAACAATAAAGCTTATCTCGACTCGTCTTTTAAGTGATAAATTCAAAATGAACTCCTAATCTTAGTTCTCTGTTAAATCTGCAAAAAGCTTATCGAGGTTTTTCTCACTTCCAACGAGAACAACAATATCATCTGCTTCAATTACATCCATAGGCATGGGACAGTCATTAATTTCAATCCGATAGGCAGACTTCCCCTCCTCCGTAATGTAGGGAACTTTTTTCTGAAGAGCTACAATATTTAGAGAATAGTTCTGGCGAATCTTACTTTCAACCAGTGTCTTTCCTTCAAACTTTTTCCCAAGCTTCAATTCAACGAGTGAGTATCCTGCAGCAAAGTTATAGCGCTGAAGTACGTGAGGAGCAACAATCTTAGAAGCGATAATCTCTCCCATGTCCTCTTCAACCTTTATAATTTCACTCGCACCAATTTCATGTAATATATGCTCATGCATTAAACTCGTGGCCCTCGCAATGACTCGCCCAACACCAAGCTTTCGCAGCATAGCAACAGACATAATACTCATTTGAATATCATCACCAATGGCAACAACTGCAACATCAACATCTGAAATATTAACAGAACGCAGTGCACTTTCATCTGTAACATCAAGAGATACAGCATGAGTGACACGATCTTTAATCTTGTCTACGAGAGCTTGAGTTTTATCAATTGCAACAACCTCAGCGCCCTTTTCATAGAGCCTTATTGCAGTCTTTGCTCCAAAGGTACCTAAGCCGATAACAGCAACTATCATCTTTTTCTCCTAACCAATAAGTAGTCTTCCATCTGGGTAATTATACTGACCACCAGACCCTCTTCTCTGCCCTACGGCGAGAACAAGAGTAAGTGGACCTGTTCTGCCAATAAACATCAAAACCGAAAGTGCAATCTTACCATAAGCTGAAAGATAGGGCGTAATCCCCAAAGATAGCCCCACCGTACCTGATGCGCTAATCGTCTCAAAAAATATTGCAAGAAAAGATTGTTCCGGCTCTAATTTCATTAATAGCAATATAAAAAATGCCGCAACACTGATCGAAATAAATGCCAGCGCTGTGGTTTTAACAATAACTTGATTTGAGATCGTTCTATTAAATGCATCAACCTTGTTCTTGCCGAATAAAGTTGATTTAATGGAGCTAAAAAGTACTGCCAAGGTAGTTACCTTAATCCCCCCACCTGTTGATCCAGGCGCGGCACCAATAAACATAAAAATACACATCATATAAAGAGAATAAGTATGTAAGCTTGTGAGCGGAATAGTATTAAACCCTGCTGTACGAAGTGTCACAGACTGGAAAAAAGAAATCCCAAGCTTATCCATAAAGCTATAGCCATCGAGCGCATTAAGATACTCCCCAAAGAAAATGGCAATGGTTCCACCAAAAGTTAAAATGGCAGAAGTAACAAGAACAATTTTGGTGTGAAATGTAATTCGTGCAAAACTAAACTTATGTCTTTTCATCATGATCGATGAAAGTTCACGCAAAACAATAAAACCAAGTCCCCCAAAAGTAATTAGAATGGCAATAGTTCCATGGATAAGTGGGTTCGTGGCATAGCTCTCCAGAGAGTTATCAAAAAGTGCAAAACCAGCATTACAAAAAGCAGAAATACTATGAAACGTACCGTAGTAAAGTGCTTTTCCAAACTCAAAACCTTCAAAAGTAAAAGCTATTGTGAGAATAATCGCCCCCCAAAGCTCAAGAAAGAAGGTATACTTTAAAATATCTATAAGCATTGCGAGAAGATCTTCTAGGCTAGATACATCAACTAACTCTTGCATGACAATTCGATCTTTCATTGGCATTGCCTTGCCCAAAATAATGGCCATAGAAGAACTAAGAGTCATAATGCCAAGCCCACCAATCTGAATGAGTAGCAAAAGAACAATTTGCCCAAAAGTTGAAAGATCACCTTTTGCTGAAATTGTTGAAAGGCCAGTCACACAGGTGGCAGAGGTCGCCATAAAAAGTGCATCCACAAGGCCAATTGTCTTCCCCGGCTCTGCAGAGAATGGAATAAGTAATAAAAAAGTTCCCACAACAATTACGGCCGTAAATGAGAAGATAATAACTTGGGCCGGAGTCAGTTTCATTTTGCCTGAAGAAAGGGTGCTAAGGTTGATCTCTTCCTCAATATCCTCGCCTTTTTTTGTCTCCCAATCGTAAACGGTTAAAATAGAAGAAAGAAGATGGGCAACAGCTAGCCAAAAGCAAAACTCTGAGTCTCCCCATGTGATAAACATCGCCACAAAGATAAAGAGCGAAAAGACGTACTTCCTAAGAAAGTCAGCAAGATTTGATGAGTTAATATAATTGATCACAACTGAAAGAAATATAATAATTGGTACAAGAGCAAGACCTGCACCAATGACTTCCCCTACAACTAGTTCATTCCAGCTCTCAGGAAGGCGATGAAAATTCTTCAATCCATAGAGTAGGATAAATGTGCCGTTGAAAAACAGCTCAAAAAGAAATGGAATTTTTTGTAATAGTGAAAACATATAAGTATATGATAATATTATTTTGAAAAATGGACATAGGGGTCCTTTTTACCCAACTGAGCGCCATGAAGATAGATTTTGTAGTAGACCATATTGATCCACTAGGTCAAGGAGTTTCCAAGCTTGGAGACAGAATTACCTTTATTCCTAAGACGCTGCCCGACGAAAAAGGTCAGGCATCCATAACCAAAGAGAGCAAAGGTGTACGGTTTGCATCAATCAATTCTCCGAATGATCTCACGGTTAAGTCTCCAAACCGAATAATTTCGAGATGCCCACATTTTGATATTTGCCCAGGCTGTCATTTTCTTCATACAGACTACGATAACGAACTCCTAAGCAAAAAAAATGCATTTTACCGCCACTTGAAAAAACTCGATCCAAGTCCTGAAAACAAATGGTCAATTGATATTCATCGTGCGAGCTCAAGAACCGGCTACCGCAATAGAATCCAGCTTCATTACGATAAGATGAAAAACCAACTTGGAATGATACAGGCCAGCACCAAGTCAATTATTCCTATTCCCGACTGTATTATTGCCACTGACCCTGTCCTACATAAGCTAAAAGAACTATACGCAGATGGAAGTTGGAAAAAACTTGTAAAAAAAGGACGTCGAAAGGGACATATCGAAATTTACCAAATGGATAGTGGTAAAGTGAGAGTTTCTGTTAACCGCCCCTACTCCGATGGTGGTTTTACTCAAGTTAACCGAGAAGGCAATGAACAGCTTCTTAAGCTTATTAGCGAACGGGTTACTGAAAAAAATGATGGAAATGCTACTATTCTCGACCTCTTCGGGGGAAAAGGTAATCTTTCACGCTCACTCTCACCGAGAAGAAGTTGGGTTGTTGACGCCAGCACCTACTCAGATGATCAATTTGAAAAGCATCAACAGTACATACAAAAAAATTTGTTTGACGACTTTGCACCCCGAGATTTATTTCAGGAAATAGGAGAAACGGTGGAGACCATGATCATTGACCCTCCCCGCTCAGGCGTTAAAAACTTATCTGAGTTTGTTAATAAGTTTGAACCGAAAGAGATTATCTACGTCAGTTGCAATCCCGCAACCCTTACTAGAGACCTCCAGGCAATAAGCTCAGACTACACTCTTAAAGTAGTTCAACTCCATGATTTTTTCCCAGGGACCTATCACTTCGAGTCACTATGCGTAATGGAAAAAAAAGTTTAACAAATCGTGTTAAATATTTTGATTTCTTTAATAAAATCAGTAGAATATAAGGTAGGTACACACTAGGAGCAGATGTGATGCGCAATTTATTTTTACTTTTTAGTATTGTTTTTCTACTTGCAGGCTGTTCCACAACAGATAAGCTTACAAGCAAACAAAAAAAGGCAAGTATCTACTACTCCCACGGCACAAAAATGCTCATGGGCCAACAGTACACAGATGCATTAAAGTATCTTTCTACAGCATTTAAGCTCGACCCTGAAAATAGCATGATTGCCAATAATCTAGGAATGGCATATTTCTTTAAAAAGCAGACTACAACTGCAATTAACTTCATGCTACTCTCCCTAAGACTAAATCCACAAAACTCAGATGCCAGAAATAACCTTGCATCGATTTATTACAAAAATAAAAATTATGATAAGGCACTTGAGCAATACCAATTGATCCAGAAAGATCTGATCTACCCACACCAGTACAGAACAATGGCGAATATTGGATTAATCTACCTTGCGAAAGGTATGAATCTTGCTGCAGTTGAGCACTTCAAGCTGTCCACAAGAGAAAATCCTGACTACTGCCCTGCCCACTACAACCTCGGAATAATGTCTGTAAAACGGCATAACTACAATGGAGCGGTTCAGAACTTTAAAAATGGAATAATGGGTAGCTGCTACGAGCAACCGGCAACACATTATCAATTAGCTCTAGCGTATATTAAATTGAGAAAATATATTTTAGCAGATGAAAAACTGATTGAAATTCAAGAGAAATTTCCTAAAAGCCAGTATGCAGTACTCGCTTCAACAAGATCGATTGAGGTAGCTTCCCATGCAAAGAGAGCTAAGTCCCTTGATGAAGTTGCACTCCTCAAAGAGAAGTATATAAAGCTTCAGGAAAAAGAAGATTCTGAGGGAGATAAGTCATATGTCTCCCCATCGTTTTAATATATGGATGTGTAAATGAACGACAACAATGAGAGCGTAGAAATTTATGAAGAGCAATTACCAGAGTTTCAAACGATTGGTAAATTTCTATGCAGCGAAAGAGAGAAACAAAATCTTACGTTAAGAGAGATCTCTAAAAATACAAAAATTGGTACAACGATGTTGGAGCTGCTTGAGCAGGATGAATTTGACCAGCTCCCCAATAGGGCCTATGTTGTTGGCTACGTTAAGTCATATGCCAAGGAAGTTTCTGTTGATACCAATATGGCGCTTAATGTTCTGGAAGAAACCTACTCCCTTTTCGAAGGAGCAATAAAAAGACCCGCTAGAAAGATCACCTCAACGACAAGGACCAAAACGTCTGTTCCTCCAATCAAAATCCCTTTACCAAAGATGATTACGGGACTAGGAGTAATTGCCCTCTTAGGGATGAGCTATGTTTATTTTGTAAATGGGACAACGAATATTAATGCTCTAAATGCGGCACATGAAGAAGTAACTCCAACTACCGTTTCGGAGACAACACCACTTCAAAAAGAGCAGCATCAAGATATTAAAGTAGTGAAAGAAGAGAATGAAGTTAAAGCTGTGACTCCGCCTACGAATAAAAAAATCATTTTAAAAGAAGAAATTAAAACAAAGAAAATTAAATTACGTAAAATATCGGGAGTTCTCTACTCCTCAACTGAGACAACTGCCACTGACTTAAAAAAAATCCCCTCAGGAATTCGTGGAAAGTATATTGCTGGCCAGCAAAACCTAGTAGTCATTTCTAAAAATGAAACTACATGGATGACCTATAAAAAAGATAATGATGAGATTAAGCAATTCAAGCTCAGAAAGAATGCTAGGCTTCTCATATCTGGAAATGTTATTCGCCTTTATTTTGGTAATATTAATGCCACTGAAATCTTTCTCAATGATAAAAAACTTTTGACCCCGTCAAAAACGGGAGTAAAAAGTTTAGTTGTTCCTCAAGTAAGTCGCTTTGATTACAAGCTACCACTCTTCATTTATAAACGAAGTGGAAAAGTTATTACCTCTGAAGATTATGAAAAGGAAGCTAACTAGCTATTCCAGCTTAGCTTGCGATAGAAATATACCCCAAATAAGGAAAGTATTCCAGCAGGGACGAAAGGAACCAAGAAGCAGGGAATAAGCCCCTTTTGACCAGCACCAAGTAATGAAAAGTAGATCCCGTAATATAAAATGATCATTAAAAAGGCAATTAAACCAGTATTGCGACTATCCCCTCTCCCTTTCTTAATTCCAAGACTAAAGCCCAGAAAGACAAAAAGTAAACACTGTACAGGTGCTGCTATACGAGTCCAAAACTCAATTTCATAAC
>JAGLCH010000375.1 GCA_023146355.1 Bacteriovoracaceae bacterium
GGGCAACCAATAAGGATAGAAAATGAGAATAGATCATATTTTTTCAATGGTATTTGACGATAAAGATTATGACCACATGGAGGATCTGGGATTTCTATGTGATCGCACAATGAATGTTGAGCATCCGGGGAAAAAGTTTTGCTCATTCATTTACTTCACAAATAATCGCACCTATCTAGAGTTTGTTAAATTGGCAGATGTGGGAGAGTTTAATGCTGAGTTTTCTGAAGAGGTCGAAACGCATGGACTTCAGCGGTATAATGGTATTTCACTGCAACGAAAGGAAAGTTTAAAAGAGTTCTATAGTAAAAATGGTGAATTACTCGATGAGTATCTGCCTAATTATTTCCATAGAAACTACAACTGGAAGGAAAATAATGATGATCACCTCCCGGGTTGGAATTTCCTCATGTTTAAAAGGCCAATTGCGAAGCATACTCGAGTTTGGTTTACTGAATATGAAAAGAGGCCCAACTCCAGCTCCAGCACAAAAAAGAAAAAAGAAATTGAACGTAATCCAAATTCCGTAAATACGTTTCATTCCGTAATTGTTGATAAAAGTTCAAGAAATGCCATATTGGAATTGCTGGATGATGATGGAATTATCGTGCGTTATGGGCATCCGGATATTAATTTTAATAAATTAGGAGTTGTACAGGCAATTGTTTTGAAGGCCGATTCATTTCTTGCCTTTCTTGAGGCATCCGGAGCTGAGTCTAACTACTCATTTGATGGTGATTTGGCATACCGAATTGAGCGTGATGAATACTGCTTTGATATTATAATTATTTGATAGATGTTCCTATGTCGTGACCCCAAATCCCCCCAAGTCTCCTGGCACCTGGGGGAAAAGTGTGGTAAAAAGTTTGGATGATTAGCTTATATTTTACATGGATAAATATGATACCCGCTCTCATCTTGTGCCTAGGTGCGGGAGCGATATGTGAAAACCTATTTTATAGAGTTGTGGCGAGTTTTATCTTGTTTCTGCCCTGCATCTTTATGACAAAATGTGTTCGCAGATACTTACTCGTCATTTCAATTCCGATGCTTTTAATGGGTGGACTTGATCTGGTTTATGCCTATGTTTTTAAGTCAAAGCTCAAGCTTGAAATACTATCAACTATATTTGAATCAAACCCCGGCGAGTCCACAGAGTTTCTTTCTATGTACGCAAAATGGGATGTGGTTGGAATCATCGTTGGGTATGTTGTCGTCGCTTACATCTTCATTTATTTTTCCCGTCCAGTGGCGAATCGTCTCAGTTATCTCCGACGTGGAGTAGGCGCCTTCACTCTTATTATCACCATTGGATTACCTCCTGTGCTCAGTGGGAATTACATTCAGTACTTATCTTATAATAATACTCTGAAGCCAATTTTGTACTTCTCGAAATATAAGATAGACCGTAGTCGTTTTCTTAAGGCCCATGAGAAGCGCAAAGGGAAGGTCACTTTTAAGGAAATTACCTCAAAGTATTCTAAGGATCAGAAAGAGACCTACGTGTTTGTGATTGGAGAATCTCTTTCTCGGCACCATCTTAGTCTTTACGGATATAAGCGTGACACCAACCCACGTTTATCAAAGCGGAATCTCACTATATTCAAAGATACGATAGCCGCCTATCCCGTTACTGTTGAGGCCATTAAAACTCTTGTGAGTTTTGGTACTCGCGAAAATATGGAGCCTTACTACAATAAAGGTTCTATCATTGATTTTTTTAATGATGCAGGCTTTCAAACATTTTGGTTTTCCAATCAGCAATCTCTTCCATCAATGCAAACTGCAGTTACTGTTGCGGCGGAAAATGCAGACGTTAAAGGATTTTTAAATAGCACAGGAATGGATGTCGGAAGGCAGAGCTATGATGAAAAACTTCTATCTCCACTAAGGGCAGCACTTGTCTCTCCTGGAAATAAAAAATTTATTGTTCTCCACATGCTGGGGAGCCATATGTCTTACAACATGCGATATCCTGGAAGTTTCAAAGATCGATTTCTTGATCAGCCGATCTATTCAAAATATGCAGACCTCGAGTGGGAAAAGAAACTTGTAAATGAGTTTGATAATTCTGTTCTCTATAATGATTATATTCTCGATCGAGTAGTGGAAATGCTCAAAGAAGATAAGGGCGTGGCATCAATGGTGTACACTACTGATCATGGAGAAGACGTATTTGATACCATCGACTTTGCGGGACATGTTGATACTTCCGATGCTGTTTTTGAAGTCCCACTTGTGATGTGGACCAGCCGTAAGTTTAAGGCGCTGAATTCCCGTATTGTGAAGAACTTGGATCTTTATGCGGAGCGCCCTTATCAAACTGACCGTTTAATTCACACCTTAATTGATCTGGCAGGCCTAAGCTCTCCTGACTTTGATGCCCGAGCATCGATCTTGGGCCCAAGCTTTGTTCCTAAAGCTCAGCGAACTGTTGGTGATCGCATTTATCACAGCAAATAAATCCAATGACCCTCTTTTATGATATTTTAAACGCGTAAACACTTATTTTGAGAGATCACTATGAACCTACCTACTGACAAAGCACTAGTTATTATTCCAACCTATAATGAAATCGATAATATCGAAAATATGATCCGTGCGGTCTTTGAGCAGTCGACCGATTTTTCACTTCTGATTATTGAAGATGGATCTCCCGATGGAACTGCTGCTGTCGTAAAGAAGCTTCAAGGTGAATACAGTAATCTCCACATTATAGAGCGCACTGGAAAGCTAGGGCTTGGAACTGCTTACATCACAGGATTTAAGTGGGCACTGGAAAAAAACTTCGAGTTTATATTTGAGATGGACTGTGACTTCTCCCACGATCCAAAAGATTTATTAAAGCTCCTCGCCCGTGCGGTAGAGGGGGCAGACTTAGTTATTGGCTCACGCTATATTGATGGAATAAGAATCATCAATTGGCCGTTTAGAAGACTTCTCCTCTCATACGGAGCGGGAATTTATACAAGAATAATAACTGGAATTCCAATTCTAGATACCACTGGTGGATTTAAGTGTTTCAAGCGCTCCACTTTAGAAAATATTAATTTAGATCAGATTATTTCAAATGGTTATTCTTTCCAGCTGGAGCTTAACTACAAGGTTTGGTCTAAGGGACTAAAAATTGTGGAGCATCCCATCGTCTTTACTGAGCGTCGTGATGGAGAGTCTAAGATGGGGGGGGGGATTGTTATTGAAGCGATATTTGCTGTATGGCGCCTCCGTTTCGCTAAGATGCTAGGCAAGCTTAACTAGAGCTGGTGGTGGCCCCATATCCACCCAAGGCTCCTGGCACCATGGGGGATTATTTGGTGACAATTTTTGTGATATCGATGGTGTTGTTTGTGTAATTGGCATAGGCATAAATAATCTCATCACCAAAAAATGATGCAACTGAAGCGTCGTGCATAATAAAATAGAATACTGAGTAACCCATCACATTTACAAAGTCACTCAGTCCTTCATCAAGGTATTTTGCCTCTGCGCCATTGGTGTAGGTGAGGCGGTTTTTTGTAATTCCTAAGAAATTTATTCCCGAACTAACTGGAATCGATGAAGCATCAAGTAAAAGAGACCCACTAGTAATTTCATTTGCCTTGTAGACAGCAGCGCCCATTGTAGATGCCGCAGTCATAAGATAATAGTCACCAGTACTATTACTCGTTGACCAAATATTAATTGGTGCACCAACTGTAGTTGCTTTACTACTCCCAGCGATGGGCACGAAGTCAGTGCCATTGTAGTAATAAGAATCAATGTTTTGACCGTTGAGATGTCCAACAATATAATTTCCACCGGAAGTGATAACTGGGGTTAAGTTATTTACATTGGCCTCATTAATATCCGCAGGAAGTAGGTTATCGACAACTGCCATAGTTCCGACATTATAAACAATACCCTCTGCGAGTGCTGCCCCTTGAAATAATACAAAGAGTATTCCATTGCGATAGGCAAACTTGCTTGTACTATTTGAGGCACCTGTAATTGCAAAAGTTGAGTAGTCTGCAGCAGTTGTTCCTGTAATCTCAACAAGTATAATGTTGCCCGAAGCAGAGTTGTTGTATGAACAAATTGTTTTGCCGTTAGGTCCAACAAATCCGAAAGCATCGCCGGGTGAGATACCATTAAGAGCTGTTCCTGTGAGGTTCATCGTCGCGGTGACTCCACTGTCTAGCACATCGATTCGAGGAAAGTTGTTATCTATTCCACACACCACTTGTCGTGTTAAACTTTCAACTGATAGTGACTGGGGATTATAGGGAGACGCAAATGCCATTGCAGTATATTGATCCAAATTTATTCCATAGCTAGCTGTCGTATCAACTTGATAATTTAGCTGGCCTAGCGTCTGGGTTTGGGCCGCAGATTCTGTAGTATTTATTGCGTTCATATGACAGGCCCATACAGTCTTGTTGTAGTTTTCATGGTAGTCAATGGAGATTACCGCCAAACCTGGTGCTTCAAAGCTTGTTCGAGTGTAAATATTTTCATCTTTATTTGTGGGGTTGCAGGTCGCCTCTGTTCCAAAAAAGTAAATACCACCGCTTGTCAGGTCAGTCGCTGTAACTGTGATTTCATGTTCCGTATCATAATCAGTTCCTAGTAGTGGCCTAAGAGTAAGAGGATTCAC
>JAGLCH010000376.1 GCA_023146355.1 Bacteriovoracaceae bacterium
AACTCTTCTTTATGCTCATGTAGATGTCCGCGCGCACTGAAAGTGTACCACTCCATTCGCACCAAACTGTACCACCTTTGATTTAAGGCCATGATCCTTTTAGAAATGTAAGATTCTCCAAAATCGGGAGAGGTTACATGGCAAATAGAAGGAAACATATGGTTGTTCAACAAGAAATTCAAAGACTTAGAGGTCTTGGACATTCCCAGCGCAAGGTGTCCAAAATACTTGGGATTCACCGAAATACAGTAAAAGGCTATTGGAATAAAAGTGTACCACTTCCAGAATCTCGCGCACCTGACTGGGCCAATCATTTGGATTGGGAGCGCATTGCAGATGAAGTCGAAGCCAAAGTTCCACTAACGATTATTTATGAAGAGCAATCCCAAGTTCACTCGCTTGCGAGTTACTCTTCATTTTGTCGCCAGTTCAAAAAACACGCGATTAAAGACAAAATAACCGAAACGACAGTACGGATTTACCGCCCACCAGGTGAAAGCGTTGAAACAGACTACTCTGGTGGAAGCATTGATATAATCTCACCATCAACCGGAGAGATTATTAAGACAGAGCTATTTGTTGGGACAATGTCTAATAGTTCAATGATGTATGCAGAATTTAGCTTCTCTCAAAAGCTTGAGGATTGGATTGAGTCTCACAATAGAATGTTTAGGTTTTATGGTGGTGTTCCCAAATATGAAATCACAGATAATCTCAAATCTGCAGTAACAAAGTGTGATCATTTTGACCCAGTAATTAATAGAACCTTTTTAGATATGGCGAGGCACTACAGTATTGCGATTGATCCGGCGGATAAAAGATGTCCAAAACATAAGCCTAATGTTGAGAAGTCGGTTGATGTCATTCAAGTCGACTTCTTTCCCCGTGTCCGCAATCGAACCTTCACTTCATTAAGAGAGCTGAATCAGTGCCTTTGGGATTATTTAGAGAAGAAGAATCGCAAAGTAATGAAGGAAAAGGGAGTTTCTCGCTTAGAGCTTTTTGAGAGAGAAAAACCTTTGCTGAAGGCCCTTCCGGAGAACCCTTATGAGCTTTGTCATTGGAAAAGAGCAAAAATTCATCCTGATTGCTGCTTCCAATTTCAAAAGAATTTTTACTCTGTCCCATACGCGTATGCAGGAAAAGAAGTAGAGCTGAAATATAATTCAAGAACGGTTCAAGCATTTTCTGAAACTGATCTGGTCAAGACTCATGTCATTGCAAAAGGAACTGGTCACTTTGTTATTGATGAGAAGGACTACCCAGAGAAGGCGATCATTGACACAAATCTCTACGTTCAGCGTGCTTTGAAAGAAGCAACGAGAATTGGAGAAAACACCCTGCTTCTAGTGGAAAAGCTTCTTTCAATGCCTAGGTATCCACTGAAAAATCTAAGAAAAGTACAGGCGGTAGTTTCTCTTCAAAAGAAATACTCAAGGACTGCAGTTGAGTCTGCAGCAACTGACGCATTGAAGTTTGATAAATTCAGCTATCACTTTATAAAAATGTGCGCAAAGAATTATAGAACACCAAAGCCCAAAATAATCTATGCCGCACCATCGCGGCAGAAGCAGCTTGTCTGCTTGCAAGGAGGAATAAATGAGTAATTATCAAGACCTGATGGGGTCATTGAAACTGAGTGGAATGAGAGAGTCTATTGACTACAGAATTGATGAGGCAGAGCAAAGCAATCTTGATCTGAGAGAGTTTGTGACCTTGTTGCTGGAGGATGAGCGATCATACCGTAGAAATCGTAAAGCAGAGCTTCTAACGAGACGAGCGAAGTTTAACATCAACTCTTCACTTGAAGAATTTGATGCGGACTTAAAAAGAGGAGTGACAAAAGGAATG
>JAGLCH010000377.1 GCA_023146355.1 Bacteriovoracaceae bacterium
CCGCATATAGGTATTAATATGAATAATTTTCAGCTCATAAGTAAGACAATAAAAGACATTCTCAAAACTAGAGGCCTAAGCTATTGTCACCTCGCCGATAAGATCGGGATGGCAGAATCTTCTATTAAAAGGATTTTAAATGCTGAAGATACGAGCATTGTTAAGCTTTCATCGATCGCAGATGCCCTAGATATAAGTCTCTTTGAACTTATTAACCTTAGTGCCCCAAGTGAGGATCTTTTTTTTACTCTTGATGAGTCACAGGAGAGGTTTTTATCAATGAACCTCAACTATATGGTGATCTTTGCAGAGATGGCAGAAGGAATAAAAGATCCAGCAGAACTGATGGAGACTTTTAAAATTACTGAAAAAAAACTTTTCGTATATCTGAAAAAATTTGATGATTTAGGCCTTATTGAGCTAGGCGCTAAAAATAAGTATAAACTTATCCCGAGGGGCCAGTGGAAGATAGCTCGAGCAGGAGCATTAGCTCAAACAATGATCGATGAAAGTTATCACGGCTTTTACAATGTTTTTTTGAAAAAGCTGGAAACAAGAAAAGACGCAGAGTATGAATCAAATACTCAGCTAGTAACGAAAGACAGCTATAAGCACTACCTGACAGCGCTGGCGCAAGTGAACAAAGAGTTTAGACTAAGTGCTCAGCGCGACTCTATTGTGAATAAGAAGGAAAACCTTATCAATATAACAACAATACAGGGAAGCGCTGTCTGGGGGCCATTTGAGCACCTTAGAGCAACTCTAAAGTATTAAGTGAATACACCAAAATCCTTATTATCAAACAAAACATCTATTTTCTCCACATTTTCAAGGTGGCGATACTCTTTATAGAACCACTCAACAAGCTCTTCATCACGCTTAAGAGGTGTTGTATTTTCTATAAATACATTGATGCAGCCGTACTTGAAATGCTTTAGAAGAATATCAATATCTCGCCTGATCATCTCTTTTGTTTGACCGACGATTCCCACCATCAAACAAACAGAATCAACAGTCTCAGCGACTTCTTCAATCGAGTTATAGACCATACCCTTCTTAAGCACCCTATTTCTAAAGTCATCATCAAAGCTCTCCACTCCGACTTTAATAATTACAGGGATATCAAAGTGATCTCTTAGTTCTTGAAACTGATTTTTGTATAGCCAGTGAGATTCAAAGTAAATGGTTTGAATCCCTCTCTCTTTTACAATTTGATCGATGAGTAGCCTTGTGGCATCAGGAAGTTCATAGACACTTCCTGAGTTCACAATCTCAAGATGTCCATACTCTCCAGTAACCTGAGAGAGAATTCCCTCGTTGAACTCAACTAGTTCTTTTTCAATCTCACCATTATCATCTATATAGTCACAAAAGGTACATCGCCCCCACTTGCAGGGAAATGAACGCAAAAGAACAATCTCCCGCTTAATACCAGTAAGAATTTTAGAGTAGCGACTCACATCCATCTTCGACCTCCTGTACAAAATGCTTTTCTTTAATCATATGTGCCAGATATACGAAGGGAGTATCGGCAGCAGCGACAATCCACTTTAAGATATAGGTAGAAAGAAAAATTTCACCTAACACTGGAAGCGGATAAACTCCACCAAATGCAATTGCGGTAAATATAAGAGTATCAAACAGCTGGCTAACCATAGTTGATGCATTGTTACGCAGCCAGATATATTTTTGTCCTGGAAAAAGTTTTTTCCAAAACCCATAGGCCCATACGTCATGAAACTGAGCAGTAGCGTAAGCGATTAAACTTGCGAGAGCAAAACGTGGCATCAAGCTGAAGATTGTAACCATACTTTTTTGAGCAAAATCATTTTGAGATGGTGCAAAATAAAGAGAAAGATTCATAATAAGCGCGAAAGAGATTAGCGAGAAGAAGCCGATATAAACCGCTTTCTTAGCATGCTCGCGTCCGTAGTTTTCAGATAAAATATCTGTTACCAAAAAAGAGGTGGCATAAACGACATTCCCCAGAGTAGATTCAAACCCAAAAAGTTCAACCATCTTAACAACTTGAATATTTGCCAAAATTGTTGAAATAGGTATCCAAATATAAAGACCAGTTCGGCCTGCTACACGGTAGATAAAAATCACAAGTAAGAAGTTAACAAGGAGCAGCACGCCCCAAAGGATTTCATTCATCATTTCTCCAGTTTTATTTATGTGGGTTGATTCTGGTACCACAATTTGAGGCATACTATTGCATGGCACTGCAAACGACAAGGAAAATCAAATACAAACTACAAACCGAATCATTCCTATTCTTTTGCTCAGTTTATGATTACTATATTTCATGAAAAAACTTCTACTGCTACTCCTAATTCTTTCCACTGCCTCTACCTTCGCTTTTGATTATAAAGTTAAAGGTAACAAAAGATCTAAAAGTAAATATATCAAAGCTGTTACAAAAAGATGCCTTCAAAGCAATGACGGCCAGTATGATAAGGAGCTACTAGACCAGTGTATCTTTAACGAAAAGATATTCACAAAGGTCACTACGAAAAAACTAGGAAATACTATTTTCATTGAAGTAGAAGACAAGTGGACTCTAATTCCAGTCCCCAAATACAGCACCGATGGCCAAGACAAAACTTTGGGAGCTTATCTCGTTGAAAGAAATTTTCTAGGAAAAAGAAAGTTACTAGTTCTAGGTGCCTCGATATCAACGAAAGGTAACTCATTTTTTTTGATGCTGAAGGATCCCGCAGTTTTCCAATCGCGCTATACTCTTTTGACCAGAGTAATTAAGGCTTCAAATACTCTTTCAAATATGGACCAAAATAGAACACTCTATTCAATGAAGCAGGACCTAAGCTCTGCCATGGTTTCCTCAGGGTATTACTACTCTGACAAACTCAATATCTCGCTAGGTCTAAAATACACCGAAAAAAAATTCACAAGGGATCAGACTTATCTTCCACGATCAAACCATTACAGCTCCCAGGCAAATCTACTCCTAGATTACAGCGATACAAAATACAAGTTTTTCTTCAATGAGGGAGTCGAGGTAAAACTAAATACTGCCTATGACGTAATAACAAGTGAAAATAAAAACAAGCTAAACTTCAAAATTGAATTCGGTCATCAAAAGGTTTTTTTCAAAAATCACGTTTTACAAATTCGTTCGAACTACTATAGAGAATTTTATTCCGAATATCATTTAACAGAAAAGTTTGGAGGAAAAAAAGGTGCGCGTGGAATAAAAAAACGTACCCTTTGGACTGATGAAATTATCAATCTTGCCTTTGACTATCAGGTAAAAATAAAAGAGTTTAAGTCAGGTGTTATCACCATCGCACCATTCCTTGACCTTGGAAGCTATCGCACTCTAGATTCTCCAAAAGAACATGAGAATTACATGTCATATGGAGCGGGAGCTTACTACTATATTAAAAAGATTGATCTTCCGGCCATGGGAATTCAAGCAGGAGTTAACCCTAAGAATATGGGACGTTTCTTTGGTCTTTATATTGGAGGCAATGGCTAACTCGAAAAATTATAGGCCCGCATGACGGGCCTATGTTATAAAGAAAATATAGGAGCGAATACTAAAAACGTTCCCATAACTTATCGGCCAATTCTTTTGCTTTAGCAGCAATCATCTCTTCATCAAGATGTAGAATGATTTTGTTCTCCATAAGAACTTTACCATTGGCAATAGTTGTATCCACTGGAGCGTGAGGGATACCAAAGAGCAAGTGACCGTAAAATGTATTATCAGAGAGCTCTGTCGGAGTGAAATAATCGATAAGAATTACATCCGCCTTATTACCTTCTGCCAAGATGCCTACTCCGGTGCCGGGAAATAGTCTTTCAGCAATCTTTGCGTTATTGATCGCAAGCATATTGATACACTCCATAAAACCAGCACAAGGATCTTTTCTTGTAAGCTTATGTAGCCAGTGAGCTGTTCGTAATTCTTCAGTCATATTCACAGTCATCGCATCAGTACCAAGGCCTACTAGAATTCCTTTTTCCTGAAGCTTAAAGATATCAGCAACACCAACTGCATTATTCATATTTGACTGTGGATTGTGAACGACCATTGTGTCACTTTCTTTAAGAAGATCAATCTCTTTGTCGTCAACATGAACACAGTGGACGCAGATTGTATCCTTGCCAAGAATTCCGTGTTTATCAAAGCGCTCTACAACGCTCATTCCGGTCATCTTTTTCGTTTCAACTTGATCGGCCATATCTTCAGCTGTATGAACATGAAATCCTGTACCAATCGATTTTGCTGCATCAGCGGCCTTTTCCATTGTCTCTTCACCAATAGTGAAAGAAGCGTGAAGACCAAACATTCCATGAAGTTGATCATCACCTTTATCGCGACACTCTTTAATGAAATTGATATTTTCGTCAATCCCCTCCTCAGCAATTTTTGCACCATCACGATCAGAAAGTTCATAACAAGTACTTACTCTAAGACCTGATTCCTTACCTGCTTTAGCAATTTCATTAAGAGAACCAGTAACTGCAAAAGGAGATGCATGGTGATCGAGAAGAGTTGTTGTACCCTTCTGGATTGCATTGATAAGAGGAATAATTGTTGAGTAGTAGCAATCATCAAGAGTAAGCTTCTTATCTAGTCTCCACCATAAGTTATTTAAAACCTCAGTAAAGTTTGCAGATGGGGCAGCTTTGCCAAGCCCTCGAACCATAGTTGAATAAAAGTGCATATGGGCATTAATGAAACCAGGCATAACAAGCTTACCATGGGCATTGATTGTTTTGTCGGCCTTCGCCTCAATGTTTTTCCCAATTTTTGTTATTCTGTCATTTTCGATTAGTAAGTCATGACCATGGAGAACCTTATTGTTTTCCCCAAGAGTAACGACAGTACCGTTTTTAATTAAAATTGAGCTCATGAATTCCTCACAAAATAGATGTGACCATTGTTAGATGGCCACATCCTTAATTATTTTTTCTTATTAATTCCTATGGGAAGAGAAAACCTTCTTACACCATCGTATTGGTAAAGGGCAGTTGCAATACAAGCGGCAGTTGGAACAAGTCCAATTTCTCCGATTCCTTTTGCTCCGTATGGACCGTGCTCATCACCACCTTCGATACCGATAACTTCGATTTCGGGAAGATCCTTAGGACGGATAATTCCAAGTTTTCCAAGTTTAGTGTGTACAGGATAACCATCTTTCATTGCAAAGTTCTCAGAGAGGGCATAACCCATCCCCATATGAACACCACCTTCAACTTGTCCCTCGAAAAGATTTTTATTCATAATGCGTCCAGCATCGTGGGCAGCAATAATCTTTTTTATCTTTCCAGTTTCCTCATCTAAAATGCAAACCTGAGTGGCATATCCATATGAGTAGTGAGTGACGGGACTTGGTGGTGGATTATCTCCAAAAGAGTTTGTTGTCCAATCACAGACCCACTCTCCTCTGTATTCTTTTCCTACAAGATCCTCAAGAGATTTTCCAGAGTTAAGATCACAGATAAGCCCCTTACAGGCCTCAATCAGAGAGTTTCCAAGAAGAGAAGTTCCGCGGGAAGATGTCGTCATTCCGCATACTGCTTCCTCAGCGGTATCAACTTTTACTTCCATAAAAGCGGGATCGATTCCTGTTTCTTCGCAGACTGTATGCATTGCCATAGTGTGAACACCTTGGCCCATCTCAGTCCACCCGTGGTGAATTACCACATGGTCAGAAGCTTCAATCACAATCTTGGCCTGTGCAGTATCGGCCATTCCATTTCCAACACCAGTATTTTTTATACCTGTTGCAATACCTGCGTATTTTGCTGCTTGAAATTCTTCTTTAACAGCAAGAAGAGTTTCTTTAAGCCCGATACCACCAGTAATCTTTTGCCCAGTAGCAGTTACCCCACCGATTTCAAGTGCATTATCGTAACGAAACTGCCATCGATCAAATCCACCTTGCTCGCAAAGATCATCTAGTAAATTTTCAAACGCAAAAGCGGTTTGGTTGACCCCGAAACCTCTCATGGCACCACAAGGGACGTTATTGGTGTAAAGTGCCATTGCCTCAAGATCCATCGCAGGAACAGAGTAAGCAGATGTTGCGTGACCTGCTGCTCTTTCAAGAACTTTCATCCCCACTGATGCATAAGCTCCGGTATCTCCGTGGATACGGCACTCAACAAAAGAGATAAGTCCATTCTTGTCACATCCGACCTTATACTTCATTCGCATGGGGTGTCTTTTGGGGTGCATACACAGCGACTCAACACGTGTGAGAAATACTCTTACTGGAGCATCTACTAAAAGCGCCATAAGCGCAGCGTGCCCCTGAACAGTAAGATCTTCCTTACCACCAAAACCACCACCATTTTGAATTTGGTGAACTCTTACACGGTCTTTTGGAAGATCTAGGATCTTCATAACTTGCTTACGATCTTCGTAAGCGCCCTGACCTTGTGAAAAAAGTTCAACGCCTGGAACTTTATCTAGTCCCCATGGTTCCATTGAGCGAGCGACACAACACTCCGTCTCAATGAATGCATGCTCAATACGTTGGGTGTAATAAGTCCCCTTAGAGATATATGCGGTATTAGAAAGCGCAGTTTGAAAGTCACCACGCTTGAGCTTAGACTGACTCAAAATATTTGTATTGGCACCTGGATGAACAATTGGAGCATCACTTTTTAGAGCTTGATCAACTGTTGTTACGGGTTCAAGCACATCATACTGAATCTCAATTAACTTAACTGCTTCACGGGCAATTTCTTCAGTATCGGCAATTACAGAAGCAAGAACATCGCCAATATAGCGTGTGGTCTCGCCCTCTGCGATCATAAACGGCCAATCCTGACGAATAAGGCCGATCATATTTTCACCTGGAACATCAGCATGAGTGAGTACGCGGTGAACACCTTTAAGCTTCTCTGCTTTTTTAGTATTGATCTTTTTAACTACTGCACGTGGATGATCAGAAAACTTGAGAGCTCCATGAAGCATACCTTCAAACTTTAAGTCACAAACATATGGCCGTTGCCCCAAAACAGTATCGTATGAGTCATACTTATGTAGACGACTACCGACCTTACCATCCTGCTCTTCTCGAGTTACAAAACTTATGTTTTCGCGTAATGCCTTTGCGACACGCAAAATGGCCTCAATGACCTTAATGTAACCTGTACATCGACATATGTGCTTATTAAGAGCGGCAACAACCTCATCCTTTGAAGGATCAGGATTTTCCATGATTAGCGCAGCAGATGTCGCAACGATTCCAGGAATACAGAAACCACATTGAACAGCTCCTTCATCGGCAAAAATATTGCCAAATGCTGCTTGAACTTTTTCTTCAAGACCTTCAACTGTCGTTACCGTTTTCCCAGCAAGTGTCTTCATTTTCGTAAGACAACTATTAACTGATTTTCCATTAATGATTACAGCACAAGCACCACAAGCACCTTGCTTTGAGCATCCATCTTTTGGAGAAGTAATATCAAGGTCATCTCTTAAAAATAACAAAAGCGACCTCTCAGGATCACCTTGATAATTTAGCGTTTCTCCGTTTAGAACAAATTCCATTTTCTATTCCCCTTATGAATAGTGAGGAGAAGGCATAGGCCCTCTCCCCAAGAACAATTATTCTTTTGTATTTACGTATGTCGTTGGAAAGGCGGCATAGAATGCACAAGCTTTCACTAGGTGATCAATAGGAACTTGATCTAAAACAGTGTGTGCATAAATTTCATTAGCAGGGCCAAAACCAATTGTTGGTACTCCCATAAGACCCATTGTGGAAACACCATTAGTTGAGAATGTCCACTTGTCTACTACCGGCTCTGTTCCAAGAACAGCTTTGAAAGAATCAACAGCTGACTTACAAGCTCTATGCTCAGGAGCAAGAACCCATGTTGGATAGTATTTCTCTACAGGATATGCGAACCCAGTATAGCTTGGCTCATCGTATTGAAGGATTTCAACAAATGCTTGCCCAACTTCATTTCCAATTTCAAATCCTGCTTTCCTTACTGCATCTTCAACTTCAGCTACGGCCGATTCCTTTGTCTCTCCGTCAGTTAGACGACGATCAAGATGGATGTACGACTTATTAGGAACAGCGCAAAGTGATGGAGTTTCACAATCAATGTATGACACAGTAACTGTACCCTTTCCAAGAAATGCATCATCTTTAAGTCTGTCATTAAGAAGTTCAACTTCATTAGCAATTTTTGCCATCATGAAGATCGCATTAACACCACGCTCAGGAGCAGAACCGTGACATGCTCTACCATAGGTAGACACTGCAATTTCCATACGGCCGCGGTGTCCACGGTAAATATTAAGATTTGTAGGCTCAGTAATAACTACAACTTCAGGCTCGATTACTTTTTCTTTTAGAATGTACTCCCAGCACTGACCATCACAGTCTTCCTCATTTACAGTTCCAGTTACCCAAAGAGTATAGTCACCCTCAAGACCAAGGTCTTTGATAACTTTTGCGGCATAAACCATACCAACCATTCCGCCTTCTTGGTCAGATGCTCCACGACCAAAAATGACATCATTTTCTATTTTTCCTTCATACGGATCGTAGTCCCACTCTTTTAAATCACCAATACCAACAGTATCGATGTGAGCATCCATAGCTATAACGTGCTTACCATTACCAACACGACCGAGGATGTTACCCATTTCATCAATTTTAATTTCATCAAAACCAACAAGCTCCATCTCTTCTTTAATTCTCTGAATTACTTTCCCTTCGTCACGTGACTCAGAAGGAATCTTGATCATATCTCTCATAAATTTGATCATTTCTTCGCGGTATTTTTCCGCTTGTACCATGATTTGTTTTGCGTCCATTATATTCTCCAATATAGGTCAGTAGGCTTTATACAGTGATTCGTTTTTCGCCGTTTTCTTTAAGGCCTTCAAGTGCTTTTGCAGGGTCCTTAAATACACGATTCATGATCATTGAAGCGATGATATATGGCTTCCAACCAGCTTCTTTGTAAGTTTGGATTCTATATTTTTCAAATACAGCATCAGCAACTTCACCCTCTTTGCAAGAAACACCTGTAATGTCAGCAGGAAGACAGTGCATGTAAAGAGCTTCGCCATCTTTAGTCGTCTTCATCTTTGCTTCTGTACATTCCCAATCTTTGTGGTTTGCATTTTGAGCAAGACATTTTTGCTCAAGGGCCTTTAGACCTTCTTGATCATTATTTCTCAGAAGAACAGTTCTTTCTTCCATAACTTTATAGGGTGCCCATGACTTAGGATAAACAATATCAGCACCTACAAATGCCTCGTCCATAGTTGCAACTTGAGTGAAAGACCCACCGCTCTCTGAAGCATTTTTCTTAGCAACTTCAACAACCTCAGGAATCAGATCATAACCTTCAGGATGGGCAAGAGTAACGTCCATTCCATAGCGAGTCATCAGACCGATGATTCCTTGAGGTACAGAAAGTGGCTTTCCGTAACTTGGGGAGTATGCCCATGTCATCGCAATTTTCTTCCCCTTAAGCTCATCAAGGCTACCGAAGTTCTCTTTCAGCCATGCAAGGTCGGCCATTGATTGAGTTGGGTGATCAATGTCGCACTGTAAATTTACAAGTGCTGGGCGCTGAGGAAGAACTCCCTGCTTTTTACCATCATCAAGTGCTGCTCCAACTTCCTTCATATACTCATTGCCTGCTCCGAGATACATATCATCGCGGATACCAATTACTTCTGTTAGAAAAGAAATCATGTTTGCTGTTTCGCGAACTGTTTCACCATGAGCAATTTGTGACTTTCCTTCATCAAGATCCTGAAGGCCTAGGCCAAGTAAGTTACACGCTGACGTAAATGAAAAGCGTGTTCTTGTTGAGTTGTCGCGAAATTGAGATACTCCAATTCCAGTATTAAAAACTTTTGTAGAATAGTTATTTTCCCTTAGTTCTTTAAGAGCGTCTGCAACATTAAGTACAGCATCTAATTCATCTTTTGATTGCTCCCATGTTAAAAGGAAGTCTTTGTCAGAGAGGTTAGAGTCAAGCTTCTTGATCTCAGCAACCAGTTCTTCAAATCTTTTCATCATTTGTATCTCCAGTGTTTATTTAGGGTGTTAAATATTAGTCTGCAATAATTGTTGTTCCGCTTGTTCCTTCAACTGTCTCTTTATAAAGATCACAGCGAGTAATAGAGGCACTCTTTCCACCGCGCTTAACAAAATCAACACACGCTTGAATTTTTGGACCCATGCTACCTGCTGCAAAATGTCCTTCTGCGATAAGTTTTTCAGCTTCGCTTACAGTGATCGTTCTTAGATCCACCTGGTTTGGTTGTTGGTAGTTAAGTTTTGCACCATCAACATCAGTAAAGATAAAGAAGTCAGCTTCCATCTCTTGTCCACGCGCTGCTGCACGATCTTTTAAAATATTACCAAGAAGTGAAGAAGCGAGGTCTTTGTCAATTACACCTTCAACACCACAAAAGACGTCTGCTTTGGTATCCAATGTTTTGCTATCAAACTTAATTCCAAATCTCGATTCGTAAACCTGTTTTCCATTTTCAGTTTTGGGAGCAACTTTTACAACTGGGATACCACCACCGCCAACAGCGATAGGAACCTGGCCAGCATTTAAAAGAGCTTCAATTGCTTCAATTTCGACGACATTCATTGGAAGAGGTGATGGTACAACACGTCTCCAAATTTCTTCGCCGGCATCATTTTTCTTATACATTTTGACGTCCCAACCAAGTTCAGTCTTTGCACTATCCGCTTCAGTTTTTGTCATTGCAGAACCGATGAATTTTCCTGGATCTTGAAATGCAGGATCATTTCCATCTACTTCAACTTGAGTAATTATTTCACAAGCGACTTTATTAACTCCTCTAACGTGCATGGAGTTTGTTAGCTGAGCAAGCATATAACCGATTGCTCCTTGAGAATCAGCTCCACAAACATCTAATGGTAGTGGAAATACATGCTCGGCAGCAAGTTCAGATCTTCTAAGGATATTACCAACCTGAGGCCCATTGCCATGGGCGAGAACGAACATAGATTCCTGCTCTAAAGCAATAATGTCACCAATGATTTCCATCGTCTTTTGAGATCTCTCCCACTGCATTTTAATATCTGGAACAAGTGCTTTTCCAGTTTGTGGATCAGTTAGACCTGTTGGTGAAATTTCATTTCCCCCAAGGGCAAAAATTCTTAGCTTCTGTGACATTACTTTCCTCACATTATTTAATGGTTATTATGGTATTTTTTTGAATTTCTTGATTTTTAAAGCACCACCAGTGTAACCCCAAATATTTATAAAAGGCAACTCTCTCAAAACTCCAAATCTCCGACTATAACGTGTACTAAAGAATTTTATACACAAGTATAAGAAGCCTTAAGTTTTTTATAAATGGGTTGAATTGCCAAAATATCGAAGTTATACTTTCCATGTTATTTGTAACCCAAAATACTTTTAACTTTCCGTACTTTCCCTGGCATGTTCTTTTTTAGCAGGAGACCCACTTGAAAACACAATATCGCTGCACAGACTGTGGACTAACTTTCAAACTTGAGCCGAACCTAATGGTTTGCCCAAGCTGTTCTAAAGGCCAGAAACCGGATGAACCACTTGTCGGAGTTCTGGAAGTTGAATATGAGGGGAAAATTGAGGCAGACTTTCAAATCATCGACTTTCTTCCTGTTGAAAAAGAATTCTTCCCCCCTATTCCAGTGGGCAATACTCCACTTTGGGAACCTAAAAATCTCAGATCACAATTAGGTTTTTCAAACCTCTACTTTAAAGATGATAGCTCAAATCCAACTTCTTCATTTAAAGACCGAGCGTCTTACTTGGTTTCTGCCTTTGCAAAAAAACATGGCATTAACGAAATCGTTCTCGCCTCTACTGGAAATGCCGGTTCATCAATGGCCGGAATTGGAGCTGCACAGGGGCAAGATATTACAATCTTTCTACCGAAGGCCGCACCTCCAGCAAAACTAATTCAAGCTCAGCAATATGGCGCTAAGGTGATTTTAGTTGATGGTAATTATGACCGCGCGTTCGACTTCTCTTTAGCCTATTCTAAAGTCAAAGGTGGAATGAACCGAAATACGGCCTACAATCCAATGACCATTGAAGGAAAGAAAACAGTTTCTCTCGAGGTTTTTAAAGACCTAGGCTGCGCACCTGACTACGTTTTTGTTTCAACGGGTGACGGATGTATTCTTGCTGGAGTTTATAAGGGATATAAGGATCTATTAAAGATGGGTCTAATAGAAAGTATACCAATAATTTATTCTGTTCAGTCAGAGGGAAGTGATGCTCTATACCGCGCCTTTAATTCAAAAGATGGTAAATTTGTAAATACTCCAACAGCGACAATTGCAGATTCAATATGTGTTGATGTTCCTAGAAATGGATACCACGCACTGAAGCAGCTTAAAGAGTTTGGCGGAAAAGTAATAACTGTGGCGGATGTAGATATTATAAAGGCACAGAAAGATCTTTCCACAAGTACAGGCCTATTCACAGAGCCGGCAGGTGCCACTGCATATGCGGGATTCCTGAAAGCGATGAATGAGCTTCCTAAAGATGCAACGATTGTAGTAATGACTACTGGAAATGGATTGAAGGATGTTGCGACAGCTTCAAAAGGTGTTGATCCACTCCCAACCCCAATCAACTCGATTAATGAAATTTAATTTTTTTATATTTTAACCCCCTTACTTCCATATTACGGAGACACTATGAGAATTGACTTAACAGTTAACAAAAAACAGCTCGAAGCAAATGCTAAGCATTTTAAAGACAGAGGAATTACACTTCCAACGTTTGCAATGATGAAAAACCCGGATCTTATTCCTGGTGAAATTAAAGACGGACTTAAAGATGTTGGTCTTTGGGATCTTAACCCACTAAACCTTTACCGCATCTCATGGAAAAATGAGCAAAAAGATAAAGGCGGACTTTTTGGCGATGTTAACCACATTGTTCTTCCGACAGAACTGACTGGGTGTAAGGCACCGATTGTTGCTATTTCTGGTCGCTGGTTCCCTACAGGAGCTCATAAAGTTGGTGCAACATTTGGTTGTCTAGCTCCACGTCTTGTAACAGGTCAATATGGGGCACAAACTAAAGCAGTGTGGCCATCAACTGGTAACTACTGTCGCGGTGGTGCTTTTGTATCTAACCTTTTAGGTCTTGATTCAATTGCAATCCTTCCAGAAGAAATGTCAAAAGAAAGATTTGAGTGGCTTAAAGAAGTTGCTGGTGAAACAATCGCAACTCCAGGCTGTGAATCAAATGTAAAAGAAATCTTCGACAAATGCTGGGAGCTTAGAAACTCAGGGGAAGACCTACAAATCTTCAACCAGTTTGACGAGCTTGGAAATCCTACTTGGCACTACAATGTAACAGGTGCTGCAGTTGAAGAAGTAATTGAAAAAGAATTTAAAGGAAAGAACTTCGCAGGATACGTTTCTTCATCCGGATCTGGTGGAACACTTGCTGCAGGTTATTACCTAAAGACGAAATATCCAAGATCAAAGGTTATTGTAGCTGAAGCTCTTCAATGTCCAACTATTCTAAATAATGGATTTGGTGGTCACAGAATTGAAGGTATTGGCGACAAGCACATTCCTTGGGTACACAACTGTAAAGAAACTGATTTTGCAGTTGCAGTTGATGACGAAAAAGCAGTTAGACTAATTAGACTTTTCAATGAGAAGAAGGGCCAAGAGCTTCTTGCAAAAAAATATGGAGTTTCTCCTGAGCTCGTTGCAAAACTACACCTTCTAGGGATCTCTGGAATTGGTAACGTTCTTGCTGCAATCAAATTTGCGAAGCATAATGAACTGACTAGTAATGATGTTGTTGTAACAATTGCAACAGACTCTATGCAACTTTACGGATCACGTCTTGAAGAGCTTACAGCAGAAAGAGGCGAATATTCAGAAGCTGATGCAGAAAAAGATGTTGAGATGCTACACTCTACAACAACTGACTACATGAAAGAACTTGGTTACAACGACAGAAAAGCTGTTCATAACCTTAAATACTTCACATGGATTGAGCAACAGGGTAAAGATCTTCAAGAGCTTAATGATCAATGGTATGACCACGACAAATACTGGTACGATACTTTTGCTCAAGTAAACAAGATTGATGACATGATCATAGAATTTAATGACATGATTAAGAAGTCTTAGTTTTTTTCAAAAATTGATAAGACAAGGCCTAGCAATTGCTAGGCCTTTTTTGTATAAAACAGATGCTTAATTTAGAGTTCTCTGACGTAAAGATATTGTCCATTAATATCTTTATGGTTGCTCACTAAACCCAACTCTTTCTCAGCTGCGATTGCAATCTGGTCGAGAGGAAGATCGTTATTTGAAGTCTTCATTGTAAGAAGATATCCATCGGCCGAAAGATACTCATCTGAGCGAGTGAGAACGATCTTATCATTCTTAAATCTCTCATCTAGTTTCTCTTTAACTGATTCAACATTAATTCCATATTGTTCTAAGATACTCATGGCCACTCCGATATTGATTAATTATTTCTAAACAAATAATATCAGAGGGTGAGTTCTAGAAAAAATCGATTCTAGTTATTTTAATATAGTTAAAAACTATGCACACATTACGGGCATTTAGTTTGAAATCACAATAAAATGGAGCTTCTTTAGCAAGTCTTCTGCAGAATCCGTAGAGACATAAAAGCTCAAGAAACGAGAACCGCCATTAAAGCGGAAGATATTAGTCCCTCCCTCGTTGAGGTGAGACATGATTTTAGAAATAATTCCCGCTTCACGCTCCAAATCATTACCGATAATTGAGACTCTAGATACCAGTGCCTGGTCGACAATGGAAAATTCACGCTCAATATCTGCAATTAAATCTGAGCTAAGTTGATATTTTTCGGCGAAAAGGATGGTAGCTCCACCTGTTGTTCCAAAGAAAGATTCATAACTAATATTATTGCGGTCAAGAACATCAAGTAATACTTTATGAAAGCGACGATGGGGTCTGCCAACATTATCAGTTACCGTCATTAAGATATGATCATCTGTTTTGGCGACTGCTCTTAAAACAGGTAGAGTACCTATATCTGAACGAATCCAAGTTCCATCAAGTTCAGGATTAATACTAGATCCCACATAAACTGGAATATCTTTTCTTGATGCTGGAGCTAGAGTTTCAGGGTAAAGAACCTTCGCCCCAAGGTGGGCCATATTAGATGCTTCGTCATATTGAAGTTGATCGAATTTAAATGCGTCAGCTGTGATCCGGGGATCAGTGGAGAAAATTCCGGCAACATCCGTCCATATTTGAATTTCTTTTGCCTCTAAAGCTTCTGCAACAAGGGCAGCGGAGAAGTCAGATCCCTCTCGGCCAAGCGTTGTAGTGGCACCTTCAATATTTGATCCAATAAACCCCTGAGTTACAACTACTGTATTTTTTTTGAGATGAGGTACAATATACTCCCCTACTCTTTCTTTTATTTTTGAAAGTATAGGAATCGCATTATTGAAATCACTATTTGTTTTAATTATCCTACGGGCATCAACTAAAACAACTTCCCGGCCCAAATAATTTTTAAGAACACCTGCAAAGAGTGCTGAGCTCATTCGCTCACCAATTGAATACAGGCGATCCATTGCGCGGTCAGAGATCTCTTTTAAAAGATAGATCCCGCGAATTAGAGACTCTCCCTCAAGGAGAATTTCATCAATTAATTTATAGGCACAATTATCAGCATCAAGTTCCTTCGCGATTTGGTAGTGTCTCTCTTTAATTGCATAAAGGAGCTCAATAGACTCATCACACTTTTTATCCATAGCGAGATGGGCCATGCGCTCTAACTGATTCGTTGTATTGTGAGTTGCAGAGAGAATAACTACACCAATGCTCTCGTTGCTTTTAACGATCTCTGCGCAGCGTCTCATTGCTGCTGCATCCTTTACACTACTACCACCAAACTTTGATACAATGACTTTCATTATTAATCTCGTGTTAACTTTTT
>JAGLCH010000378.1 GCA_023146355.1 Bacteriovoracaceae bacterium
ATCTAGGCTATTATATGCGAGTACGAGTCCATCAATTAGAAACTCACCTTCACTCATAAATTTTGCGGTATCGTTAAGTACTCCATCGATTAGTTGTAGGTCATTGTGAACGGTCATATCCACAGTTTCAAACCCAAGCTGATCAAGTCGATGATGTCGCTCTACCTCTGTCTTTTCATTTTTCTCTTCACTTAAAAACTCAAATGCTTTAAATGAAATAAATTTGTTAAGAAAGATTTTTTCCTTACGACAAATGAGGCCCGCTACAATATTGCGCTGGGATGACGGGCGATCTTCCCCCACTTTTTCCATCTCATCTGATAGCCCGTAGAAGCTCTCTTCATTGCAATAGAGTTCGCCTCTTACCTCTATGATGTCATCTGTTATCGATATCGTTTTCGGAATACTTTCCATCCACTTCACCTTCTCGGTGATATTTTCTCCGAAGGCCCCATCTCCACGGGTTTTTGCCAGGTCAAGTTTTCCCTCACGGTACAAAAGAGAACAGCTCACACCATCGACTTTGAAAGTCGAAACTACTTCGTGACCCTTCATCCATTTTTTGAGTATATCGACATCGTAGGTTTTATCTAGCGATAACATTTTTTTATCGTGCGCGACCTTATTCTCACTCTCTAGAATATTTCCAACCAGACTTAGAACATAACTGTCAGGCCTGTGTTCCTTCAGCTCATCTTCTAGAGCATCATATATATGATCCTCAATCTCAGGATGGCCCTGATAGTAAAGTGATTTATGACGTAGGATCTTTTGTTCAAGTTCCTCTATTTTATTCATTTTGTTTCCCGGCTAGAAAGTAAATTGAGTGCCAAATCTCAGGTTGTTCTCTTTAAAGGTAATCGATCGTATACCATGTGATGCTCCACTCTCAAACTTTGCCTTATTTGAGCTAACATTTATCGACCCATATAATGACAGCGTAGGTGACATAGAATAGGTTCCGCCAAGTTCGAAGTCATACCCTAGTGATGATTGCTCTCCTCCATGAAGTTTGATTTCCTCAGAGTAAGATGCATATGGAAGCACATCTATTTTAACAAACAGTCGGTATTGATTATATACAGGGACGTCTGCTCTCATTCCAACTAAGATTCCGGAGAATGTTGTATCCGTTAACCCTGATGCAGAATCCGTATCTAGACCATAGTTATAAGATGCATATCCAACATAGCCATCAATTTGTGGGCCGTAAAAAAAACCTAGCGGGAGATATTTATATCCTGCTTTCATTTTGTAGGTCAGAGTATCTATCACGTTTGTATCGCTGGCGATGTTTCCCTTCTTCTTACTGTAGTTTCCGAATTTTTTCCCTACCTCAATAGAGCCCCAATATTTTCGCGTTATCCACATTTCAAGTTTTGTTTGTACTCCAACTAAAATGCCCCCTGCTTGATTCTCCGTTCCATCAGACTCGGCCAAGGATTCACTTCCCGTACCTAGATCAAAAAATAGTCCAATATTTCCAAGTTTCCCGAACTTATATTTCTCCGCATCTTCATCGGTTACACTTATTTTTTGCGCTAGTGTTTTTCCACCACCAACAATGGCCCAATCTTCGAGCTTCATTTTCGATCGTGAATTGTACTCTTCAATTTTCCCCTGTGCTTGGGTATTTGTAATATTATAAATTTTACCCCGCGCCAAAGTTTTGGTTTCCCAATCTACGACTTCTTTTAAAAGTGGGTGCCTTTTTTTTCGTATCGGACGAACAATTTTAATGGTATCGCCTACCCTAATTCCATAACCTCTTCCCACATCAATCGTAAATTGATTTCCGAGTACGCCAATTAATCTTCCATCGTAGGGAATATTCTTCTCGTAGACCTTTAGCCAATTCTCAACCGTTTGTGCAATAAACTCAGGCTCCGCAGTTTCAAGCTCGGTTTTTTCTTTAAAATAAATATCAGTTCCATTGCTTCCCACAACTTCAACAATCAGATCCGCACCCTTTAACTGATTGATAATTTCTATTCTGATCATTGATCCTGCGCCAGATTTTTCAGCAATCAGTTTTATGACTTCCTTATTTTTTAGATGAGTAGAAATATTTTTTTTATAATTTCCCAAAATATTTATGATCTCGGAGTTCGAGCGATAATAGCACCAATCACTACCTTTCAAATACTCCTCTAGTAATTCAAATACGGAAAAGGCCAGCTTGCCCTGATTCGAGTCGGTAATCGGAAGAAGCATACATTTTCTCATACTCGATTCTGCAAAAGATGTATTGAGTGCTAGCAGCATTAAAATTATTGTGATTTTTTTCATATATTCCTACATTAAGGGAAGTTCAGGAGGTAACTCATTACTTGTAATTGACGGACTATTAATTCGATCCGAACCTTCATATAGCTGAACTAACATCCTAAGGTCCTCCATCTCTTCACGCTGGTGAGATATTACTTTTTTAAGTTTCTCAATCTCTAGGCGCTGCATTAATTCCTCAGTGCCATTAGCTTGAGTTATTGCTTTTTTAGTATGAGCAATAAAGTACTTTCCACCAATAGATTGAAACTCTATCCTTTCATTTTTTATTCTGCGACGAATTGTTGAAACAGAAATTCCTGTTAGTTGTGAATATTCAATAATGGATAGCCAATTCCTTGCCTCTTTCACAGCTTCCTCCTCAATAAATGATTTGTTAGTTCTATTTTATGAAATATACGCAAATATCGCAAAAGTTTTGTTAACATTTTATTGTGAATATCCTAAAAATATTTTTAATCACTATTTTGCTTCCAGTCCACGCCTTTGGGCTAGTTCCTGAAAATTTTCTTCAGGATGATCACTTTACAATTGAATACCTCGTTCTAATGAAAAAAGGTGCGCCAAACAGTCGCTCTCACAAGGTAGTTGACAATTTCCCTCAAGTATCTGCCGATCCCAACAATCGGATTATTCCAGATTTTGATGTTCCTAAGTATTTTGAAAGCAAGGTACGCTTCTGGTTCAACATCTATACTGCTTATGATTCTAGGTTTGTAGTTTTACACGATAAGCGTAATTTAGGCATTATCTATGATGTCCTAGACTTTCGAAATTTTAAAAAGAGAGATGTAAATAGCTACTTACAGTCTTACCTTCAAGTACGTTCAACTCTTGATAGAGTAAGAGAGATAAAAAAGTCACTTCTTAAGCTCTCTAAAGACTCACTCAGTGGAAAACAAAAAAAACTCATCGTAAGTGCATTGAGGGCAGCAAATTTAAAAATTCCCCAGGAATCATCCAAGCGACAAGATTTCTTTCAAGGACTTGCTTCCAATATGCGTGCTCAAACTGGCCAGCGTGGTAATATATATCAGGGAATTCGTAATTTCTATCCCCTCAAGGATACGCTTCTTGAGATTTTCGATGTTATGAGGATGCCACAGGGGCTGCTTGCTATTGCATTTCTAGAGTCAAGCTTTACCCCATACGCCCGCTCTAGGGCCGGAGCATACGGAACCTGGCAGTTCATGAGGAGAACTGGCAAATACTTCATGAAAGTCGAAAAAAATGTCGATCACCGAGCGAATCCAATTATTTCGACAATTGGCGCCCTTCACCTCCTTAAGCAAAACAAGCAAATAATGAAGCGCTGGGATATGGCAGTTACAGCTTTTAACTCTGGCACAAAGCACCTTCTCCGCGCTAGAAGACAGCTAAAAAAAGTTGGACGTAATGTGAACCTTCAAAATATATTCACCCATTACAAGCACCCGCATTTGGGTTTTGCATCACAAAACTATTATTCTGAATTCTTGGCGCTTGTTTATACTCTCGCCTATAAAGAAAAGTTTTATCCAGAAATTTATAGCGAGAAGCAAAAAAACGCGAAAAGAAAAAACAAGCTCAAAGTCTACGTCACAAAATGCAAGGTTA
>JAGLCH010000379.1 GCA_023146355.1 Bacteriovoracaceae bacterium
ACAAATGTTAAATTAAAAGTAATCTAGTGAAAAAACAAATATTATACTCTCTAACATTTTACCATTGGTCATTAAAACATTGTGTAGTTCATAGAAGATAAGCACATAGAGACGGCATATAATGGATTGTTTACTTAATCCGGGTTTCTGTCACACTCCATTTGTGTTCGTGCGCAAGGGCATGTTTGCGACGTTGCCGGCAATTTAACAAATCCCCGTGATTTGCTTGGTCAAGGATATATAACTGGGACTGTACCCAGGGGCGGATTTAGGGTATGTGGGGCCCTAGGCCGGTGGGGATGTGGGGCCCTAAACAGTGGCGTCAAGGGTGGGGTGGGGTGGCGAGCGCAGCGAGCCTAATCAGCTGGGGGGGTTGGGGGGGCGCTGTAAGCCCCCCCAAGAAAATTTTTGATATATGAGCAATTCTAGGCAAATTCTGAAGCCATATGCACAGCTACATTGAAATATTTATACAAATAAGGAAATGCAAAAATGCACATATTTTGGAAGACATCATTATCTTTTTGCTCAATTATTTAACAAGTATTTAATAAAAGTAATAATTGTGTTACATGTACTTTATAATTGCGTACTTTCCTTAATTTACTGAACAAAAATGCTAATATCCTGGAACATATTCATGATTATTAATCTTTCTTTTATTCAAAATGCTTTATAAAATATAAGATAATGGACATATCTAAATATATAATTCTGTACATGACAAGGGTAAGGTATAATGTTAATAATGTATAGCCTTGCCACAAAAATATTGCCTGTACTATACTCTTATACAAATATTAAATTACATGGCAATATTGCCGTGCGAGGTTGATAAGGAATATGTAATCACTCAAAAATTTGTGAATCTTAGTCACCTCATCTAGTACTTATTTCTAAGTATAAAAAGTACATCTCTGAAAACAATTAATAAAATAATTATATGATCATCAACTACAAAAATATACCAGTATATAGTAATATTTATAGAAAAACAAATTGATCCAAATGGTTGTATTGCTACTTTCCAAAAAAAATATTAGGGACTCCAACATTTTTGAGTGACTGTACACCAAGCATAATTACTCAAACTGGATGTTTACGAGCCTTCTTCCTTGCAAAGTCTGTGATGATATCAGAAAAATCAAGCTGCCTTAGTTTATCATGCTCTATACTCAAAAGGGTGAGCGATGATAAACGATCCTGCCCCATGGTATTTCTCAGATAATTCTTAACAAGTTTTAACTTTGAGAATGATCGCTCCCCTGTACAGTTTGTGACAAACATACACAAATAAAGGCGAAGAGCAATCTCAACATTGGCAAATGTTTCCACCATGTCATGCCTGTGAATTGTTAAAAACATCTCAACTTCAGAACTCTTTGAAGCTTCAATCCCTTCTGAGGTAGATATTGCATCCGAATCTTTTGGAATCGTTTTCATGAGATGTGCAAACTGTACAATTTCAGACTCCAACCCATCTTCCAAGTCCTTAGGGTAGGAAGTGACAAGATTATGAGCAGCTGATCTAAGCTCTTCTGTAGTTTTGTTTGTGATGTCTGATAAAAATCCAAATCTTCCCCGAAGGGTGCTGTAAGCTTCGAGACGTTGATGTAAAGCAGCACAAAGCTTGTCGATGATGGGGAAAAAGGCTGTTACTCTGAATTTATCTCTCCCTGTGAGATTGGCATCCTCAGCTGTGCCAATTTCATCATGGTGACACTTGCGTTTCCGAATCCGTTTGGTGTCTTCCTTGTATACGCCACTGCCACTGACAGTCATACCACATTTGGCCATACCTTTCGCTTCAAATTCATCAAACTGGGACCTCAATTCTTCAACAAAGTGTAAGAGAGACTCCAATAGATGGACAGCTGTGTTTAGGGAGAGTCCGGATTTTTGCAACTGCACATTAGTTCTTTGAAATCTTTCCAAGATGGTTTGCCATACTTCAAGTAGGATCGCTGTTTCAACCTCTTTCATTGCTTTGACGAGGCCACTTGCTTCGGCTCTAGTTTCAGCTGGCTGATTGTTATCTGATGACAATTCTTCTAGGACATTCAGGTTTTCCTTGTATGCTTTACTGAGAGCCGCTACAGCATCGGCCCGTGCTGACCAACGAGTGTCTGACAAGCTTTTGTCAACCTTTAACTTCTCATCCTTGTGACTTTCTAGCGCTTCACAGTGCCTCCTCCAGCGATATGTAGATGCCACAAGAAAGGTGTAGATCCTCTGTATCAGCCCAAACAATGACACAGCAGCAGGACAACTTTCTACAGCACATTTACCCACCAAGTTAAGGGAATGGGCCATGCAAGGTACATACTCAGCTGCAGGGCACTCGTTCTTGATAACTTGTTGTGTTCCTTGATATTTACCTGACATATTGCTGGCATTATCATAGGATTGTCCTCGGCAATCTGCAATTGGAATTTTCTTCTCTTCAAGAAAATTTAGGACAGTTGCAGCAATATCTTTGCCAGTGTGACTTAACATGGGTATGAATTGCATGAACCTCTCAACTGGTCCTGTAGGCAGAACATAGCGGATGGTGAAAGTGAGTTGATCAATGTGTGAAATATCAGGAGTGGAGTCTACAGAAATCGAAAAATACTTCCCCTTTTTAACTTCATTTATTATTGTCGACAAAACCTTTTCTGCCATCAGTCCAATAAGTTCATCAGAAATTATATGAGACAAATAAGAGGTATGTCCACTACCTTTGTTTGCGTGCTTCTTGATGTGTGCTGCCAAGAAACTGTCATATGTGCTCAGCAGTTCCAGAATGCCAAGGTAATTTCCATTATGCACAGATCCAATCTGTTCATTTTTGCCACGAATGGATAGCCCGCGTTCACAAAGTAACTTTAAAACATCCACACACCGCTTCAAAACTGCTTGCCAGTATTGGGATTCACTTTCATATTGTTGTACAAGATTTGCATCAACACGAGCACCTAGAGTCTTTCGGTTTATCATATCGACCATTGCTGTTGTATGCTGATCTGATTTTCCATGCGATTCTATGCTGTATCTGGCGTTCTTCCATCCAGTGAAGCCTGTTGTGAACAAACTATCCACGTTTGACATTAGCTTGCAAACAAAACAATATACCCGGCCAGTGGTCTTTGAATAACACAGCCATTTAAGATCAATTTCCTCCCCAGATAATGAATGAGTGCGACTGAATAATGTTTTTGTGCAATGACGTGTTCTATCCTGCTCCTTCACAGCTGACTCTTTGAAATCACCATCACAGTGTCGGCATTCCGAGCTTCCCCTCTCTGACCAATAGTTGCGTGCATACTCAGGCATTTTTTTAGGCCATAATCCAAGATCATTTTCAAGACCCTGTTCGGTAGGCCTAGCTTCTGCTTCCTCTCCTTGTTCTGTTGTCCCTGTCCATTGACTTTTAGTTATTTCAGCTGATGCACAAGTGTCATGCTGCATACTCATATCAGTACTGGTGGTTGGTACTCCACAATGCTCGAGTGTAACACGGGTGTCACTTTGATCAGTCTCCTGCACCATCACCGACATACCAGCACTGGTGCTTGATTCGGCAGGGCCAGATTCATGGTGAGATTGTGAACTTTCAGAAACAGTTGGAACTTTTAGCCACTGAGTAATTTTTGGCATTTTCTTTACTTTTTCCATTTCTTCTGCTTTCTCCTGTCGCTTAACAGAGCCAGGTTTATATTTCCGCCCTTTATCACGGTCACGACTTGTTGGTCTCTCCATAGTTCCTTCTTGGTGTCAGTTTAGGCTTAGTGGAGTATTGATTGTGCACAGATCCTGAAAAATATACAACTGGTTACTTACTGTTCTGGCTTGTAAATTACCTAGGGATATTAACCTAACTAACATAAACTAAAGTAGGTGATCTGAGTAAGAGGTCACCTGTCAGGAGAATTGTGGGCCTCATGGGCCATGGTAACTTTTTTTTTCTTTCTTTCATAAAATCTTATTTTTTATATTCGCAGAGAGTAAACCTATATCAGACTGTCTGAAATATGATGAATAATCAGCATTTTTTCTTGAAAAAAAAACATAAATTGGTGCGGACCGTGCGGGTCCTCATTAACAAAAACAGAAAAAAACTTCCTTACCAGCACAGTCAGGCTCGGGTCTGTTTACATTCTCAGCCAAGGTCCGAAACAGCATTCAAATCAAATTTAATGTTATTATTTTTGTTTGTATGCTATGCTATAATTCTGAAAACATTAAACTTATTTTTTTATTTACTAATATATACTATATCTGAGACAGAAAGATAAAAATATGTCATTAGATGCAACAACAAATTATACTGTTACGAAAGAAAACGAAGTTGACGGGCCAATAAAGGGATAACTAAATTATTTTCTGGAAAGCTAAGGACTTGTGAGTACCATATAAAAGTTAAAAAGATTATTATTTAATGTTCTTTATGTAATTTATAAGTTTATTATCAAGGAAGTAAATCATCCCTGCACTACTGAGATAAGGACAATGGTAAAAAGTTTACAACACATATTTAGTGCACCAATGCACTTGTTTATGCATTTTAATGGCATTTTTTTCACCCTCAATGGTGCCCTTGTAGCCTTGGGGGCGCGGGGCCCTTGGGGGCGCGGGGCCCTAGGCCATGGCCTACTCGCCCCCCCCCCAAAAAAAAAATCTGCTCCTGCACACACCTCTATGATGC
>JAGLCH010000038.1 GCA_023146355.1 Bacteriovoracaceae bacterium
CTAATGTATAGATCGAGTTGCTTTAAAAAGTGGATTGGCCTATCTGTTCGCCCAACAAAGATCACCTTCTCTTCAAGGCCTAATTCAAGTTTTTTAGCTTCAAGTTTTTCCTGCTCTGGCCCATCCCCTGCAACCAGTACTCTTACTTTTTTATTAGGATTTTCTTTAAAATAGCGGTGGAAGAAGTTGAGCAGGATATCAATTCCTTTGACGTAGTCAAAGCGGGCCAAAGTTCCGATGGTGAAGTATTGGCTATCCTCTCTTGTCGCTGAGTTAAATTCAGTACGGATTTTTTCCCCATCCACTCCGTTGTAAATCACCTCGATTTTATTTTCTTGCGCCACCCCAAGGGTAATTGCCTTACTTCGCTCATCGTCTGATACTGAGATGAACTTGTCAGTGAGAGGGGCGAGAAATTTATCGATGGTGAGTTTGATCTTCTCTTTGATACCTGGAAGGGAGTGCACTCCGTGAAAGGTGTGAATTACTTTTGCGCCAGCAGTTAGCTTCAAAAAGCGGGAAAAATAACCGGCACCACGTCCGTGTGAGTGAACGAGATCGATGTTGTTATCGGTATAGAATTTTCTAAGCGCCAGCAGTGACTTGAGGTTTATACTTTGGCTTGGTATTTTTTGCCATTTTGACGCGGCGTACTGGTACTTTGGGGCAAATGGTAGCTGATCTGGTGAGGCGATGAATATTTCAATTTCAGAATCGTGTTCTTTGATTGAGGATGTTAGGTCAAAGACGTGTTGAGGTCCGCCCCCTACATCCGCTCGAGAAGTTATGTGAAGAATTCTAAGTTTCATAATGAGAACCAAGTTTTAAATTTCATTATTTTCCCGTTGTTAATGAATGATAAATTTAGCATATTTAACTATAAATATTAAATCAGAATTTGAGGAAAATTATCGATATTAAGAAGATTTTTGACGAGCGGGCAATCTTATCTGTTACAGAGAATGGCAGAACGTTAACTATATTACTAGGTAGTGTATGAGAATTATTGATTCGGTTTTAAAATTTGTTTTTTTCCTCTCTCTTTTTCTTATAGTTGCTGGAGGTGGAGTCCTCCATATTGGTAAGGCTAAAATAGAAGTTGGATCTCTTGACCTCTTTGTCCTTGCATCCATGTTAATATTTGGAATTTACCACTTTTTTAATAGGAATGTACGGTTTCAAGTATGGGATTGGCTTAAGTTCGTAGTGGAGAAGCTATCTTCCAAAAAGGCCTTCTGGGGAATTTTTTGTTTTTTCTTTGTTTATCTTGTTGTCGTTCATATTTTTAAAAATATTACGTTGAATACACATGGTGCAGATCAAAGTTTTGTTCATCAAGCACTTTTCTATCCTTTTGAATCTACAGCTCTAAAATGTGACTTATGTACTTTTCAATCTTTTTTTGGAGAGCACTTAGCATTTACTTTTTACTTAGTAGCACCTCTTCTCAGTCTTTTTAAGTCAGATATTTTAGTTTATGTTTTGGAGGTAGGACTAATCTTTTCCTCGATTCTATTGATGTTTCGAGCGGTATTAAATGATAAGAAACATCTTTGGGGTTACACCCTGCTACTTATTCTCGCTCACCGATCATTGAGAGTATCAATGGTATGGGATTTTAGAGAGGACCATATCGCATTTTTCTTCATGTCACTGGCACTGGTCTCTCTCTACAAAAGAAGTATACTTGGATATATTATTTCAATTGCCGCAGTACTCCTCTCTAAAGAGAATTTTCCATATTTGGTACCTTTTCTTGTCTTTCCTATTTGGTTTGAAAAAGATTTTTCACTCTCTCGCAATAAAAAAATACTGCTTAGTATCTACACCATCGGGGTATCGGTATTTTGGATGGTGATGATCGCGAAGGTTATTGGTCCTTACTTCAATGATGGCAAACCTCCAG
>JAGLCH010000380.1 GCA_023146355.1 Bacteriovoracaceae bacterium
GTCAGGTATTTCGATAACTAAGAGATATTTAGGACATTTGTCGTTAGATTCTCGAAATAAGGAGAGTAAAAGCTATGAACGATTTTAAATTCTTATTTAATTCATTTTAAAGCCGAAGCGTTTAGAGCTAATTTATTCATTTATTAATAGGAGATTTTTATGAGTGATTCTAGAGAACTCAATATGGGTCAGGCAAAAGTTGCTGAAAATCAATTTGCTACAGATCTTATTTATGAGCTTGATGATAGGCCACCTGTAGTTCCCGCATTTTTTGCAGCACTACAGCACGTTCTTTCTATATTTTTGAGTATTATTGCCCCACCACTTATCATCTGTGGTGCACTAGGCGTCAATATTCAAACCACGAGTTACATCGTCAGTATGTCTCTATTTATTTCTGGAATTGCTACTTTTATTCAGGCCAGAAAGGTTGGACCTATCGGTTCTGGTCTTTTAAGTATTCAAGGAACAAGCTTTTCATTTCTAGGACCGATTATTGGAGCAGGACTGGCCGCAATAAAAGGTGGCTCAAGTCCTGAACAAGCACTCGGCATTATCTTTGGTGTTTGCGCTGTTGGGTCCTTTATTGAAATGTTCATCAGTCGGTTTTTTAATCTCGCAAGACGCTTGTTTACACCACTAGTTACAGGAACAGTTGTCACCCTGATCGGAATGACTTTAATTAAGGTTGGAATGATTAGTATGGGCGGTGGATTTGCTGCAAAAAAGAATGGGACATTTGGTTCATGGGAGAATCTCATGATCGCTTTCATCACTATGGGTACTATCCTCATCTTCAATAACTCTAAGAATAAATATCTCAGAATGGGATCAATTTTTATTGGGATTATTGTTGGATACGTAATAAGTATCTGTATGGGAATGGTAAACTTCTCTGAGTTAAGTCAGCTCGGTATTGTATCAATTCCAATGCCATTCAAATTTGGAATTGGATTTTCCTGGGCCGCATTTATCCCTATTGCTTTTGTATATCTCATCACTGCTGTCGAATCTATTGGCGATCTGACTGCAACCTCAGCAGTTTCAAAGCAACCAGTTAAAGGAGAGGCATACATTAAAAGAATTAAGGGGGGAGTTCTCGGAGATGGAGTTAACTCATTAATTGCTTCTATTTTTAATACTTTTCCAAATACAACATTTTCACAGAATAACGGTGTCATTCAGTTAACAGGTGTTGCTTCTCGTTATGTTGGTTACTATATTGCTGGAATTCTAGTCGTAATTGGATTTTTTCCAGTGATCGGTGGGATATTTAAGCTTCTTCCGCAAGCTGTTCTTGGTGGAGCAACTATTATTATGTTCGGGACAATTGCAACCAGTGGTATTCGTATTATTACATCAGAAAAAATTGATAAGCGCGGGGTTTTAATTCTTGCAACTTCATTTGCTCTTGGTCTTGGAGTATCATACGTTCCAGAGATTTTAGTAAACTTCCCGCCAACAGCAAAAAGTATTCTTTCATCAGGTTTCACAACTGGTGGTCTTACTGCGATGATTTTGAATATTATTATTCCAAATAAAAAGTACAAAACTGAGAGACTTGAGTCATAGAAAAAAAAGATGTAAAGTCGATTACTAAATAGGGCCGCTTTTGTGGCCCTCTTCATTTCTTTGGTGGAAATATGACTCAGAAAATTATTCTTGCTAGTACTTCGAAATATCGCAAAGAGTTGCTTTTACGACTTAATATTTTGTTTGACTGTGTTGCTCCTGAAGTTGATGAAGATGCGTTCAAAGAGCTTGAAGAGTCTCCTGTTGATTTGGCAGAAAAGTTGGCGGCCGAGAAAGCGAGAGCAGTATCAATCAAGTACCCTGATGCTATCGTTATTGGGGGAGATCAGGTTGCTACAATTGATGGTGAAATCTTGGGTAAACCTGGAACTCCCGAAAATGCAAAGATACAGCTTACAAAGCTTTCAGGGAATGAGCATGTACTTGTAACATCAATATGCATTCGCCTTGGCGAGCGTGAAGTTATTTACACAGATCGAACTTTCATGAGAATGCGAGAGCTGTCTGCTGATGAAATTGACCGCTACATTAATCATGATTCTCCACTAGACTGCGCTGGTTCTTATAAACTTGAAAGTTTGGGTATTTCTCTTTTTAAAAAAATTGAAGGAATTGATCACACTGCAATACAAGGACTTCCTTTGATGAAGGTTGCAGAGCTTCTCAAACAATTTGGAATTGCAGTCCCTTAGTTTTTCTTCCTATCATAGAGGTTAGATCGGTAGCAGTTAATATTGTTGTAACCAAATTGATCGATCATTCCTTTAACAACTCGAACAAACCAATCATCTGCCATCGGCGATATAACAATCGAATCAAGTAGGGCCAAAGGGCATATTGTAACTGTTCTTCCGGTATCGCCCTTAAAAGGGTTATTAGGTTCCTTTTGTTCCTTAATAAAGGCCCTAACCTCGTTCTCATGCTTAAATACATCGCGTTTGTAGAGGATTGGAACTCCTAGTCCTCGGCTATCGATAAATTTAGTTTTTTGGGGAGAGTCAAAGTCAACATAATCAATTGCTCCAATATATACAGACCAGCCAGAATCGCTGACACCGTCTTTGAGTTTTCCAATTGTACTTTTAAGAGCAATTCCAAACTCTTGATTTGAGTAAAGCTTCCAGAAGGGCTCAGACTCAGAGTTATTCATATGCCAGCAAGAAACTGCAAACTTCTTTCGCTGTTTTTGTGACTGGTCGAAGAAGTTAATGATTTTTTCAATATGCTGATCATCACTACTTACATGGGATTTCCAGAATGATCGGTCGTGGTAGTAGTTTGGCCAAGCGCCCTCCCATGGATCATCAAAACAGTCTGATCGAGTAAAAAAAAGCTTCTGGTGGACCAGAATTGAGCAGAATTCTGGAAAATTCATGAAGTGCCATATAACAGTATCGTCGTCTGGTGTTTCGTAGTTTGAGTTTTCAATATATGGCATAGATGATCCCTTTAATTCCTTTAAAATATTCTTCGGACAATTCAACTCTTTCGTTTATAATTATTTGTAAACACTTTGGAGAGCATCAAAAAATGAAAGATTTTACCTTCTGTATTCCCACTAAAATTATTTTTGGCCAAGATAAGACAATAACAATTGGCAAGAACATCAAGAAATCTATAGGTGACCGCGTTCTTCTAGTATATGGCTCTGGTAGTATCCATGAAAATGGTATTTACGAACGAGTTATAAATTCCTTAAAGGAAGCTGGTGTTGAGTGGGTTGAGTTTAAAGGTATTCGCTCTAATCCGGTTTTGAGCAAGGTAAAAGAGGGAATCGAGCTATTTACTAAGGAAAATCTAGACGGAGTATTGGCCATCGGTGGTGGTAGTGTTATCGATTCGGCCAAGACAATTGCTGCAGGAGCACAATTTGAAGGTGATATCTGGGATTGCTTTATTGGAAAGCAGACTATTAAAAGTGCTGCGCCAATTGCTGTTGTTTTAACCATGGCAGCTACTGCCTCCGAAATGAATCCAACTGCAGTCATTACAAATGAGGTGAATCAGGCCAAGCTGAGTATCACATCTCCGGCGTTGTATCCTAAGTTTTCAATTTTAGATCCAATTAATACATTCTCTGCGCCAATAAATTATTCAATGTACGGTGCAGTTGATGCTATCTCCCACCTTCTCGAGGGATATTTTAATACCAATGCCTTTCAGTTACCTATTCAGCACACCATGTCTGAGGGGTTAGTCCGTAACATTATTTCAAGTGCCAATGTTATTTATCGGCGGCCAGATGATTACAAAGCTCGCGCTGAAGTAATGTGGGCGGCGTGCTTGGCATTTAATGGTATTACCATTGCCGGTACTGGTGGAAGTACTTATCCCATGCATATGATTGAACACTCTTTAAGTGCTATCTATGACGTTCCCCACGGTGCTGGCCTGGCGATTATTGTACCCGCATGGCTTAAATTTAATTTGAATTCAATGTGTGAAAAAATCGCGCAATTCTCGCGCTACGTATTTATACTTAATATTGAAGACGATTACGATGCAGCAATCGAGGGAATTGAAAGGCTAGAGCAATGGTTTAAGTCAATTGGATGTCCTGTAAGGCTACAGGATGTTCATATCCCCGTGACAGAGCATGAAATGATCGCAACCAACGCACTTGTCATTGCGAAACAGTGGGGAATGAAGAATTATTCTCAAGAGGTTATCGAACGGATTTTAATGATTGCAGCAGCAGAATAATTAAATGGTTTTGTCTGTTTATTCTCCCTAAACTTTCCGCGTCGTGACACTTAAGCTTTGACCATGTAAAACCGAATAGATATAGTCTTTTAAGTCGATATTTTTTTACCGATTAATATAGCACAAATTAAAAACAACATAAGTTTTACTTAAAGAGGTAATTATGGCGAAAGAAACAATTGTAAGTAATTTTAAACTAATTGGTAGAGAGACTCTCTCTTCTTATGCAGCATTCACACTTGAAGGTGAGATGACAGCTAAGGCCAAGCGTGGAAAAGATTCATGGACTCTTACAGAGAGAAATGGTGTTGCTAAGGGAACATCTGATGGAGAAGCGGAAGCAATCTACATCCCTAATGCTAAGGCGATCAAATCTATCGAGAAGAACATTGTTCCTCTACTTCCAAAGAAAGTTATTATCAAAAAGCCACAGGACATCCTAGATGCTGTTGCAAAATTTGATAAGGTACTTGTTGAGAAAGCTGGTGTGAACAAGAAAAAGTGGGGCGGAAATGCTTGTCTTGCTGCTTCAACTTGTCTATTCCAAACTCTTTTAAAAGCTTCCGGATACGAAGCTTGGGAAATTTTCCTAACTAAGAAAACAAAAACATTCTTCTTCCCTAACATCGGTTTCAACATGGTGTGTGGTGGATCACATGTTCCTGGAACAAAGCAAGACATTCAAGAGATGTTCTTCTTTGCAATGAAAGAAAAGTCTGTAAAAGACGTTTTTTCAACAGGGATTAAGTTCTTCAAGCAGTTCGAAAAAAACCTCGTTCGCGATAAGAAATCTACAGGAACTGCAAAAGAAAGAGGATTTGTATTCCCAGTTAAGGATAACTTCGAAGGTATTGATAGAATCAAAGAAGTTGCTACTCAGCTTGGACTAAAAAATGCTGACTACGCGATTGGAACAGATAATGCGTTCTCTGAAATTCAAAAAACTGAAGAACTTAGAAAAGCAAATAAATATAACATGAGCTTCTCTGGTAAAGGGATCAAGACTCGTGAACAGCTTATCAAGTTCAACGCTTCTGTTGTTGAGAAAGCGGCTAACTTTGTAACTATGGAAGATCCAGGTTCAGAGCACGACGTAATCGCACACAAAATGATGACTGCACAGTATGGTGACAGAGTTCAGGTTGTTGTTGATGATGCTGCTGTTACTCAGATGCGTTTTATTATCCCATTTCTTGCTGCTCCTAACAGAGAAGACAGAGCGGGTAACTCAATTCTTATCAAGCTTAACCAAGCTGGTACTTTCACTGAGACACGTCTTGCTGCAGAAATCACAATGGGACTTGCTGATCCTAAACTTGTTAAGGAATTCCTTGATGCAAGAAAAGACACTAAGTATGTAATGGCAGAACTTAAGAAAGTTGGTGTTAACTCTCTTGAAGAAGCTCTTGAGAACATCAAGAAAAACGAATTTACAGCGTTTTTCTCACACCGTTCAACTGAAGGTTCTTCAGAATTTCTACCATACATGCCACTAATGTACGGAACACTTACAAACAAGCTTTGGTTCAAAGCTGGTGCTCCAAATGGCGAAAGAAATCTACAAAACTATAACCCAATGATCAGAGCAGAAGAGCAGATCAGAGCACGTGGAATTAAAACAGCAATTCCTGGCTTTGAAGGTCTTCCTCCAGAAGTTAAGATCAAAGGTTTGAGAAAGTAATTTCAAATTTCAATTTGATATAGCAATGGGCCTCCGATTAATCGGAGGCCTTTATCGTAAAAGGGCAGGGTGCTCTACATATCAAAATTTTTTGTGCTATTATTTTATTGAATTAAAATTAAGGGGATAAATATGAGTGATCTAAAGCAAAATGTAAGTGACCAGATTAAAGATGCGATGAGAGCAAAGGACAAGATTAGACTCAATGTTCTTCGCTACCTCAAAAAGCTTTTTATAGATAATGATGTTTCGACGAAACCGATACCTGAGATGGATATTGTTATCTCTCATGCCAAAAAGACAAAAGATTCAATCTCGATGTATCCCGATGGAAGTGAGCAGCAAGAAGCGATTAAAGCTGAAATGAAGATCTTAGAAGAGTTTCTTCCTAAGCAGCTTACAGATGATGAAGTCAAAAAAATTGTTTCTGAGATTGTAGCAGGTTTAGAGAAACCAAATATGGGCGCTATTATGAAGGAACTCTCACCGAAAATAAAAGGGCAGTTTGACGGCAAGAAGGCAAACCAAATGGTTCAGGCCGCACTTAAGTAGTACGAGATTTCAAATACATATACATATTGACCTTCTTTTTTAGAAGGTCTTTTCAATTTTAGGGGTAATAAGTTTAATTAATGGCCCATTGATCCGAATAGTAATGTGTTAGTGATAGAATATTACTAACTTTTACAGAGAGGTTATAAATGGCATACGAAAAGACTTTTGCAATGATTAAGCCTAACGCTACTGAAAAAGGTGTTATTGGTAGGATCATTGACAAGTACGAATGCGAAGGCTTTAGCTTTGGAAAGATTGAGTATACTTGGATAACTGTTGCTGATGCAAGAGAGTTCTATGCGGAACACAAGGATCGCCCTTTCTACAACGGCTTAGTGGAGTTTATGACTTCTGGACCTGTTGTTCTTATGGTTTTGGAGCGCGAGAATGCAATTGCATACAACCGTGAAGTAATGGGAGCAACTAACCCTGATGATGCTGCTACAGGAACAATTAGAGAGCTATGGGCCGACAGCCTTGAAGCTAATTCTGTTCACGGTTCAGACTCATCAGTGTCTGCTGCGAGAGAAATTGAATTTTTCTTTCCAGACTATGCTGCTGATGTGGCAATCGCTGCCTAAAGCTAGTTTTACAAATGATTTTAAGGCCGCCCAATAGTGAACCTATTAGGTGGCCTTTTTATATCAATTTTTGATTAGTTATTCTTGCTAAGGTATTTGGCAACACCTTCAGCTGTTGGTGTCATTGCTTCTTCTCCCTTATTCCAGTTTGCTGGACATACATCACCATTTTCTTCAGTGAATTGTAGTGCATCGAGCATTCTAATTGCCTCATCAACATTTCTTCCCAGTGGAAGATCGTTAACAACTGCATGGCGAACAATATTGTCCTTATCTAGTAAAAAGAGCCCTCTAAGAGCAACAGCATCATTGAAAAGTACACCGTAGTCACGGGCAATGCTCTTTGTGATATCTGCTAGTATTGGAAATTGAACATTTCCGATACCACCTTTATTTACGGGGGTATTCTTCCATGCAAAGTGTGAAAACTCACTATCAACAGAGGAAGCAATCACTTCACAGTTTCTTTCCTTGAATTCAGCAAGTTTTTTATCAAATGCGATAATTTCAGATGGGCACACAAATGTAAAATCTAGTGGGTAGAAGAATAGTACCTTGTACTTCCCGCTGTAGTCCCCTAATGAGATCTCTTTGAATGTGTTGTCTGGCATTACTGCTGTTGCTTTGAATTCAGGTGCTGATTTTGTTACTAATGTGCTCATCATTTCTCCGTGCTTATAAGGTTTATTTATTCATTAAATACAACTACAGCATTGCACAGGGGAGATTATAGATTAAATCAAATGTTCTTATGAAGTGATCAATTGAAGTTATGAGAAGTTAAAATAAATAGGCCAAAATGCAGAAAGGCCAGATCTTTTGGATCTGGCCTCTATATATATCGGTTATTAGCCGCCATATCTTTTTGAAGTTCCGCGGTACGGTGTACAGCAGATGTTCATTACCGACTCAGGAAAGTAGTCGAGGATGAAGCCGTTAACGTCTTTAATTGAGACAATTGAGATTGGCTCATCGTTTTCGTTAACGATAGGGATGTGGCGAAAATCACCAACATGCATATTGTGCATAACAAAAGCAACCTTATCGTCTTTCATAAGGCGAAGTGGGTCTTTTGTCATTACTTTAGAAATCGGAGTTCCTGTTAGGTCGTCGATAAGTCCAACAACTTTGAGTAGGATATCTCTTTCAGTTACAATTCCAGTACATTTTCCAGATTCAGTGATGATTACAGAACCAAATTTGTTCTTCTGCATCAATTTGATCGCATCGTTGAGAGATGCCGAAACATCAAGGGTAATTACGGGCTTAAGCTTAAGCTCGTTGATGGGAAGCTTAAAAGTGGCACTCGAAAGTGTCGTAGGCTCCTCATCTCTTTCTGTCATTATTCTAATCTCTTCATCAATTATATCATCGATCATTCTTCCTCCTAATTTTAACGAAATATATCTTATTGCAGTAGGTTGTGCAATCTCAGAAGCTAATAATTTTTCTTAATGTACTCTTTACACGGGTGATACCTGTAATGTATTAACTGCCTGAAATTTATGGAAAGTACTACCTAGTTTTGGGTATACCATTTCTCCTCTATAGTAGTAACATAGAACAAACGAGGAGATTTTATGAAAAAATTATTAATTACACTTATGGCGACAGTGCCATTTATTGCAAATGCAGGATTTTACGCAGAGCCTTACCTTGGATATGGGATGGGTGATTATGAAAATAAGGCAGGCTCTAACGCTGATGAAATTGGAAGCGTGGTAGGTGCACGGCTAGGTGGTTCATTTTTAGGTATAATTGGTGGTCTTGAATATTCAAAAGAAACAATGGCCTTGGATTACAAAACTTCATCGGTAACAGATAAAGATGCTGATATTACAGATATGGGTGTTTTTGTTGGATACCAGTTTCCTTCTGTCATTCCACTTCTTGGAAAAGTTTGGGGCTCATACTTTTTTAATTCAGATATTGATGTTGATGGAACTAAAGCTGATGGGACCGGCCTGGCCCTAGGCCTTGGATTAGCTCCGATTCCAGTTCCTCTTCCTTTTCTAAGCATTCACTTTAATCTCGAGTACCGCACTCATGAGTGGGAGAGAGATGATACAGCTAAAACAAAATGGAATGATTCGCAATATTTATTTTCCATCTCAATTCCAATTAATATCTAGTTGAAGCAATATGTTTTGAAATATTTAGGCCTCGCAATCGCGGGGCCTTTTTGGTGCAGAGAGAAGTTTATCTAAGCTCACCCTGGTACTGAATTCCTTGGTCTTTCTTTATCATCCAAGTCGTTCGATTCCATGTCTTTAGAATTTTTCCTGTTTCAGAATCGACTAGAGCGCTGAAGCCATTCATTAGACCACTTTCATTAATAAATGAGATGATAACCTCTTCTACATATTGGCCTTTCTTCCCTTTCATTATAACCATACTCTTATATTGCCTCACGACGACTTTCGTACCCACCTTTTGAAAGTTGAGAAGTCTCTTACTTAGTAGGGTGTTCCGGCCATCTGAAACCTTGTTGCTATATTCTAAATCTCCTAGGTCAATTTTAGAATTTTTGGGTGACAGTTCTCTTTTACTTTGCGCGGGCCCAGCTACATTGTGCTCTATTTTTGCAAGCTTCCGTTCTTTTTTTGTTGTGTTGTGCTTAACTAATCCATTTGCTTTTTTGTGGTAGGTTATTAGTTTCTTTTCCACAGGGCCTTCAGGGCGATTTTGCAGAATATAAAATACCACCAAAGCAGTGGTAATAATTATAAGCGATGAGAGTATCAATTTTTTCATAAATTAATCCGTTACTGAAAACCTAAAGTTTAGGATCTGATAGGGAGCGGCACCACTGAATTCATAGTCTAAAAAGTTATCGCTATTACTTTTATCGTAGTAACAATCTTTGCAGTTTGTGAAACGCGCTCTGAATCGGCAGTTGAAGACTGTTCCTGGTGGTATAAAAGGACTGATCTCAAAAAAGAGTAGGTTTGATAAACTAAAGTTCACATCTCCTTCTCCTTGCGTAATTGTTTCCGCCCAATTTTTTCCTGCTTCTATCTTGGAGTAGATGGCCTGGTCTGCACCTTTTATTGCACGTACAAAACAGTCATTTATATTTTCAGCTCCTGATAAGCATTTTGTTGCTGGGAGCCCTAGCTCCTTAACCATTTTCCACTGTGGTGCCCATATTGATGCACCACTTTCTTCCATCTGAACCATACAGATCGGTGCAATAGGGTCAGCATTATAGATCAGATCATCTGCCGTTCCAAGTACCCCATCAGCACCTTCAGCAGCAGCAGTGTCTTGTCCATTTTCTCGAGTGATATAATTACAGTCTCCGGGATTCATTGTCGTTTCAACACTTCCACCCTCTTCACTCTTTGGGAAGTTATCTGAGAATGTTCCACATGGAAGTTGGTTATGCATTATTTTTGTTAGGTTTGTTGTATCATCAACCCAATCAGTAACTTTCATGTGGTCCCAATCATTGGCAAGGACTTGAACGCCGCCCATATTACTATTTGAACTGTTATATAGATTTAGTGCAATGCCTACGATTTCACCCGGACTAATTTTAATGTTGTTATTGTTGTAGATTGCATCCTCACTTAAAAGTGGTGAGATTTCTGTTATCTGCCCCTGTTGCTTCATTGCTGCAATTGCATCAACTATCGCCTCACGCTTGTCAAAAATATATGCCTCAACATACCCAGATCTGGCATCAACTGTGAGATGATCCTTTGATATTAATACTGTTTTAATTCTGTTGATTTCATTAATCGCTGTATTGCCACCATCATGACCTGTATCTTTTCCATTACCATCTTCATTAAGGGTATTAAATAGGAGTAAACCATAGCTATCAAGCAAATGCTCAAGCCTTGCAATTGGGTAGGTCGCACCATTGCATCGTTGGTCTTTGTGCAAAATTCCATAAGTATACTTTGATAACTTTTGGAAAAAGGTATGGTAATTTGCCGGGTTAACTGCATTTATCCAAACCTGAGCCGCTTCCTCTGAAAGATTCACAGTTCCGATTGCGCCACCGTCTGTTGCTCTAGTGGACATATCTCCAATCTCTGCAAGTGTTTCTGTAATAAAGTACATCACATATTTTTTGGCGGAGTCTTCAGACATACTACAGTAGTTTATGAGTTCGTCTGTAAGGGCCATAAAGTAGTGTGCTGCAATTTGTCCTGTGTAGTGTATTGATTCAATTTTACTACCCAAATCATTCGCATCATAATTAATGTATCTTGGGTAGCTTACGCGTGAGTCTAAGTCTTTACTGATTCCTGGCGCATGATTAGGATCATCTTCTGATAGTGGGCGAGACTGATTATAAAAAATCCCAAGACTCCATTCGGCAATGTGGCGTCTTCCAGTGATGTAGTAGCTCCAATAGTCAGAGATGGCCTCATTTATTGCCGATGCCTCGTCATACCCTAGTGCGCCAAGATCAGCTCTTGTGGGGATGCTTGCAGCTACATTTCTTGAGTTTAACTGAATCTGGGTAATTGCATGTCCCATTTCGTGATAAATAACACTTGGATCAAAAATAAATTTTTGCTCGGGGTAGTTTTCAATTTCGCCAAAGCATAAAGAGAAAGTTGATGGATTGTAGTATGAGTTATTAATTACTCCACAGTCTGTGTAGGCCACCATTTGACGATCGGGGTACCAGTTTGCAAATG
>JAGLCH010000381.1 GCA_023146355.1 Bacteriovoracaceae bacterium
ATCCCAAGTGCGAAGAAGATTATAGGTCTCAGGATTAAATGGTACTGGGTCCTCAATGTATTCAATTTTTTCAGAACAATTCCTTAGTTGGGAAAAAAGTTGAGCTAGCTTTTCTAGGGTCAGTGCATAGTTAAAGTCAATCCTAATTGCCTTAACGATAGGGGCAATGCGATTAACGGCATCAATTAGTTGTGATATCGATCCCATATATTTTAGCTTAACAGTCGATGCGCCAATCTCATTGGCCGTAGTATGGGGGTAAATTAACTGGTGGTTGTAAAAAGATATTTCTGAAGGTTTTTTTAAAAAAACTATTATCTCTTCAATGGCTGATGTTACCCGCTTATAAGTTTGGGATGTCGGGTCCAAAAGTTCGCTTAAAAAAACTTCAATATCTAGATCATGAAATTGTTTCCAGGGGAAATATTCAAAGTATCCAATTCCATTTTTAGATTCACCCTTAATCAATACTCCTTGGCGCTCTTCCATAATGTGTTTGGAATTGAGCGCATGTAGAGGATAGAGGGTGTGTAACGCGTAAGATAATTTCACGATAACTATGGAAAACGTTTGAACTTTTTAAAGTCAGGCTTTCTCTTTTCAACAAAAGCATTTTTGCCTTCCTTTGCCTCTTCCGTCATGTAATACATCAGAGTTGCATTCCCAGCAAAGTCTTGAAGTCCAATTTGCCCATCGCAGTCAGCATTGTGTGCCGATTTTAAGAAGCGAAGTGCCATTGGAGAGTGTTCAAGAATTTGATCACACCACTCAATAGTCTTATCTTCTACTTCACTGAGGGGGAATACAGCATTAACAAGTCCCATTTTTTCAGCTTCTTCTGCATTGTATTGACGACAGAGAAACCAGATTTCCCGCGCTTTCTTTTGCCCTACAATTCGAGAAAGATAACTTGAGCCAAGTCCAGCATCAAAGCTACCAACTTTTGGACCTGTTTGCCCAAAGATGGCGTTATCTGCTGCAATTGTCAGGTCACAAACAACGTGGAGTACATGTCCACCGCCAATGGCATAACCTTTAACCATTGCAATGACAGGAATTGGAAGTGAGCGGATTTTCTTTTGAAGATCTAAAACATTGAGGCGAGGAATCTTATCACCACCAACATAGCCTCCAACGCCTCTGACTTTTTGATCTCCACCACTACAAAATGCCTTGTCGCCTTCACCTGTAAGTATAACCACTCCAATTTCAACATCATCGCGAACGAGGTCAAAGGCCTCAATTAACTCACTTACAGTTTTTGGTGTAAAAGCATTGTGAACATGAGGTCTATTGATTGTGATTTTTGCGATACCACCATTACTCTCAAACTTGATCTCTTCGTACTCTTTAACGGTTTCCCACATGGGTTTCTCCTTGGCATATTAATTTTTCTATTTGGTTTTTATTTTTATCTAATAGTATTCTGTGTCCGCAGCCCTTAATCAGGGAGAACGTTCTATTTATTTCTTGATACTGCTTAATATATTTATGGTCATATTCTCCTGCAGCAAAAACAAATCTATCCTTTGATTCAACCATAGGTCTAAAGTTTGGCTGCTTGGATAGGGGGAATAAATTAAATAGCCGTAGAATCTCTTCTCTACTTCGAGTTGTTTTAATTGGCATATCATTCGAAAATACAGTTTGTTGATTCCAGTCATTTAGAAAAGCGTCAGCGGAAAGTGTTTCAATTTTTTTTATCCAGCCCTCTTCCCATATAATTCTTTTTTTTATTTCATCTTTAGATTCAAGTCCTAAATTTCCGCCCAATATTATAATACGCTCAAGCTGTTCTCCCATCAGAGAAGCAAGATGAAGCGCTAGTCTTCCACCCATGGAGTAGCCGACAATTTTAGAAGGAGCAATGAGTTTTACTTCTTCTTCTAGTTCTGTGAGATTTTTATATTTATAGAGATCAAGAGGGATGTAATCATTCCACTGCCGGTAATCACCTAAAAATCCATGGAGTGCTACTGTTTTAGTCATGGAGCTCTCTCCACTTTACTCTAAAGGACTCAGTCTGAATATTTTCAGGAAAGAGTTCAATTAACTGGCCCTTTGGAAGTCTAAATCCAGAAGTTAGTTCTTTCATATTATGTTTATGCTTGCAGACTATTTGAGGAAAAGGGGGATCAATTACTTCGAAAATTCTTCCACCTTCATTATTCATTACGACAATTGTTAGATTGTAGGGGAGCTCTTCAATTATCGATCCTAAATCGTAGAGAAAAGTTAGATCTCCTATTATGCAGTGAACGTTTCTCTCTGTTCCAAGGGCAAGCCCTATTGCAGAAGAAATAGCGCCATCAATTCCATTGATTCCTCTATTACTGTAGATTGAGTGAACTCTGGATGAAATCGTTTTCCAGTTTCGAATTGCCAAGCTATTTCCGAGGAAGATTAGGTCATGAGCTGAAATGGTATCGGAATAGGTTTTAAGGTTCGAAAGCTCAGAGTTAGGATACTTTTCAAGTAGTAACTGAAGTTGAGGGATATTTTGTTTTGTTTTTTTTGCTCTGGGAAATGTGCAGTTCATAAGAGTATCAAATGATACTACTGGGCCAAAAGTTAACCGAAGGAGATCATCAGGGTCGAGGTGAAAAACAGAAATTCTCGGATAGAGTCCGTCATTGAGATTTCTCCAAACTTTAGATATTGGAGAACGACCAATCCTTATCACTTGCTCAATTTCTCCGAGTTTAAGAATTTGGCAGAGTCTCTCATCTGAGAGAACTTCGAAGGGAGTTGGAGTTCTCTCTATGTCACAATCGGGTTCAAGGTAGTGCATCGTACTTTCTGAAAAATGAGAGTAAAGCTTATCACCACCTAGCTCCTTTGCTCCGCCAGAAAAAAGAAGGAGTGTTGGTTTTGTCACTTGAGGGGTAGGTGAAAATAAGCGCGCTTTATTCTCTCTCTCTGTGAAAATGTTGAGATGGAGTGGAAATAATTCGATAGCGGAATTAAATTCTTCATCGCTATAAATCTCAATTTGGTTTCGGCAAAGTGTCTTCACTGGATCTAGTTGATTGAAAGTTTGAGCAAATCCCGTCCCGTGGTGGGCAGGACTGCGATCTGCTGTAATCAATATAAGCTTTGTATTGGTGTAATAGGCTTCTGCGATTGCGGGTAAACACTCTAAGACAGCGCTTCCACTGGTGGTGCAAATGACAACAGGTTTATTTGTGATTTTCGAAAGGCCAAGGGCCTTAAAAGATGCAGAACGCTCGTCGTAATTATAGTGAATTGAAAATGGGTCAAAGAGGGGATGCAGCTCTTTATTTCTTGCTCCGGCACAAAAAAATATATCAGTAACACCAATCTTTTTTAGGGCACTAGTTAACTGTTTCATAAAATAGCTTCTTTACAGTTTTCCTTTTTATTAGAGCTTCTGATAATTCATCATTTGAACTTGAAAGAGGGGTAATACCACAACCTGTATCAATCCAGGAGTGATCCTTTTTCCATTGAGTTGAGCGGATCATGACTAGTGCCATTTCAACATCTTCAGTACGGATGATAAAATTTCCACCATAGATTCTCTGCTCTTTATCATGATGATAATAGTCAAGCTGCTTTAGGTACTCCAATTTCGACTTTGGCAAAACTCCCAATGCACCTGTTGGTGTTAGGGCCTTTAATATATTTTTAAAGCGATCAGGCGCAGCATTAAACTTTATTTCTGTTTGTCTGTGAATGAGCCCATTGGCATCAACGTATTTGCTCTCTTTACTTAGGTCTGTAACACCATTTTGATTTAGCGTATTTGAAATATCAATAGTCACTTGTTCTTGCTCATCGATCATCTTTTCACTATTGAGATCATCGGGAAAGCGAGAAGTTCCTGCTATGGAGTAGGTCGTGTATTCATTTTTACGGCGAATAAGTGCGGGTTCAGGAGTTACTCCAATAAATCCACTGTCAGAATCCCACTTTCCGTAAAGATAACCATCAGTGAAAGAGCTTTTTATCTGCTTAAAAAAATGAAAAGGATGAATTTTGTCGGAGTGGAGGTATTCCTCTCTGGTACAGGGAACACATTTTTTTATTAGGGCAGTATCTGACAAAAGGTAGTTGTCGATATCTTTTACAAAATTGTGATCTCGGTTGAGACTCTCGCTGACTCTGGGGAGGTCTGTCTCTTCAAAATGGCCAATTAACTCAAAAAAATCTAATTTGCTGAT
>JAGLCH010000382.1 GCA_023146355.1 Bacteriovoracaceae bacterium
CCAATTTTTTAAAAATTGCATGATTTCAACAGAAGAATCAAAATCCGTTGATTTCTCAAAAACTGTCTTCATCTTCCCAATCTCAGCGATCAATTTGTTATGTTCACATTCATGAATGCTAGAATGATCCCACTTAAACTTGTCAAAAAGGGCCTCCTCATAACAAAAGTGCTCTCTCGTATACAGCTCTAACTTTTCAAAAACCAAATGGTGATCTTGACTATTTTCAGGCTCCATTATTCTACCAAACAACTCATTAATGATCGATACCAAGACTTTGTGCTGATCATCAATACTGGGAATTCCTATACAGAGTTTGTCAGACCATTTAATAAAAACTTTGTCTTTAATCATTATATCCTCAACGATGCTTAAAAAGTTCAATTGCCTTATCTATAAAGGCACAACTCATTTAGCGGCATCTTTGATGAGAAAGTTAAGAGAAAAATAGTTAATAATGATCAAACAGCTTGGAGAGTTCAGCAAGAACATCTACGAACAAAGGCACACTAGCACGGTAGGTTTTAGTATGGTCGAGCCTGTATAATTTTCAAAGTTTCCTAATCATGTTTTGAATCTGATATCTTCAAAAAAACAATGGGGAAATAAAATGAAATACACAATATCATTACTACTTTTTGCACTAGTATTTAATACCGGCCATGCATCGACTAAGAAGTCACTTCATTGGAGCATCAAACACTCCAAGTGGAAAAATGAACATACTAAAAACTATGAAAGCTTCATACAAAGTATTGGTGAAGCACAGGCCGCTGGAGTTTGCGACACTACAAAAAATTGTCTCGAAAACAAAATAGCAAATCCCCTTTATTACAACATCCAACCAGAGGGGCTTAATATTGCATCTGATTGTGCTGATCTTCCATTTACTTTAAGGGCCTATTTTTCTTGGGTTAATGATCTACCATTTTCCTACCCATCGTGGCCTGTGAAAACGATTTCTCCAGCAGTAACAAAAATAAAAGAACAAATTAAAGAAGAAGAGGAAAAACTTGAGGGAATGGTTTTTTTCAAAAAGGCCATGCAAAAACTTAAAATCAGAAGTCTTAACTCCAAGCTTAAAACCGCTCAAAAGAAGGATAACAAGTCAGATATTAGGTACTATCGTTATGGTAATAAAATATCAAAGAGAATCTCAGTTCGAGAAGGAGATAATGTAAATAGGGTCTTGAGTGATCTGAGAAATAAAGTATCTACCGCAGTCTTTAGAATTCACGCAAACAAGTATGATACGGGAGAGAACTATAAAGATTTTTATAGTGTTAAAATCTCACGAGATTCAGTAAGGCCTGGAACAGTAGTCTACGATCCAGCAGGACATATTGCTGTTGTATATAAGGTTACTGATGATGGAAGAATACTAATGATTGATGCACATCCTGATGACTCATTAACAACAATTACTTTTGGAAAAAAGTTCTCTAGAAGTAAAATTGATGTATCAGCAGGCCTAATGAACTTTAGACCCATTGAGCACCTCAACGGTACGATATCGGCCGCAAGCAATGACAATTTAGAAGACTTCTCAATTGAACAATTTGTTGGAACGGAATCAAATGATCCAACGGCATCAACAACGAGAGCGGTATATAAAATTGATGGAGAAGAGTATCGCGACTACTATACATTTGTAAGACAAAGACTTTCAATTGGAATGCTTACCTACAATCCGATTGAAGAGCTTTCCTTTAAGCTCGATGATCTCTGCACGGACCTCCATGACCGAAATGATTCAGTTAATAGTGCTATAAAAAGCGGATTAGATAAAAAGGACCATCCAGAAAAACTTCCGGAGAATATCTATGGAACAAGTGGGGAGTGGGAATCGTTCTCGACACCATCAAGGGATGCTCGATTTAAGGTTTCAGTTGGTGAGGCATCAGAGATGATCTCTAACTTTAACCAAATGCAAATTGAAAATGATAGTAAGCTTACCTACACTGGAAACAACCTAATTGCTGAACTGAAAAATCTATATATAGAGAAGGCCAGCTCTTGTATCATCAATTTCACAGGCTCAGACAACACTCAACTCAGCTACTCTTTAGATGATGCGATAACTAATCTATTCAAACTTTCTTTCGACCCATATCACTCCATAGAGCTTAGATGGGGAATTGTTCCAGAGGATTCAAAAGATATTGACCCTTGGTATATTGCAGAAAAGAATTTAAGAAGAAAGGTTGAAAGAGATTACAGTGTCTCTACAAACTATGGGCTTAGAGAACTCAAAAAAAGAACGTTTGAGATTAAGGACCAAAGCACTGAATACAATCTAAGAGACCTATTAGATTCACTAAACTAAAATAAATATTTTCTCCATTTCAGTCATAATGTGTTGAGCTCCAAGAGTGCCAATACATTGTGCACTGGAATATAAATACTGTAATATTGGGGACAACTCAAAGAACTTAAGTTTTAGCCGATAAGGTAATATGTACTGGGCACTTAAGGTTAAAACCGCACTCTTTCTTGCATGTATTTTTACGGTAACAACCTTAGATTTGACTAAGGTTGCAAACAGAATACCTGCAAGCACATCACATCAATACTCTTGTATTGATTTAATAAAACCATTTTTAGAAACCCATCAAGATTCTGAGCTTATTGAGTTTGCACGTTCACTGCCAGACCAAAGTATTATATGGTCTGGAGGCAGCAGGAGAGATCCCCTATATAATGCGCAACACCACTTTGATAAACATGGAAAAGAGTTTCCCGAATTCAAGAGTTCTCTTGAATATGTAAAATTCACTCATGAGTTTATGACAAACCCTCCGGACGGCACCCTACACCACCTTAGATATGATGGAGATCAGTATTTCTACCACCCGGAAACTGAAACATTTGGTGTAATGAATAGGGATGGAGTTCCAAAAACATTATTTCGTCCAGATCCAAAGAAACATAGATATGAGTCAAACTTAGAATACTACCGGATGAAGGCGGGTATAGAATTACAATGAAGGACCTTTTGATCAAAAAATTATTTTTTTGATACTCAATTCAGCAGTTGAGATAAAAATGTGATAACTGATATAGTAGTATTAACTTATTATCAGACTTCAAGATTAAGGCCATATTTAATGCCAACCAGTAACGAATTATTTTTATCAGAACTCACTGGGCAAAAAAAAACTCACCAACACTTCAAAATATTTAAACCATATGGTTTTTTAAGTCAGTTTGTACCTGAGAAGCGAAAAAAGAAGCATCTATTAGGTGAACTATTTGAATTTCCTAACAAAACCATGGCCATTGGCCGGTTGGATTTAGACTCCGAAGGGTTATTGTTACTCACTACCGACGGCATGATGAGCCACAAAATCAGAAGCAAAGGGATAGAAAAAGAATACTACGCGCAAGTTGATGGAGTAATCACAGCACAGGCGATCTCACTGTTGCAAAACGGAGTTGAGATAAGTGTTAATAGCACTAAATATCAAACCCTACCTTGTAAAGTGTTCAAACTAGATGCTGAGCCTCAGCTCCCTGCTCGGGGCCGTAAAATCCGAGATTCGATACATGGCCCTACTAGCTGGATTTCGATCACTTTGTGTGAAGGAAAAAATCGTCAGATAAGAAAAATGACTGCGGCATCGGGGTTTGCCACATTAAGACTGGTAAGAGTTCGTATTGGCAACATCCACATTGATGGTATGACTACAGGTGAAGTTGTGCCACTAGCTGATTTCAATACTGCACTTACTTAGAACTACGCCAGTTCTTTAGTGAATATTTTTTTAAGATTTTATCAATGAATCCACTCTTATATGATTGCTCTAAAAATTGATCTAACTCAAGAGCAAGCCTCCTAGACTTTTCACTATTTATAGGGGAAAAGCCGACATGAAGCATTTCATTTTTAAGACAGCCCACTTCCTTTAGCTGAGAAGAGTACTTCTTCTCTCTTAAAAAGTTATCCATTGATTTTTGAGTAAAGAGAAAGGCACTTCCTCTATTCTGCATCAGTAATTTAGACATATTGATTTCATCAGTTTTAGGGATCAAGAAAAACTGCTCTGGGTGATTACGAGCAAAATCATCAAGCTCAACTAGCGAGGCCCCAAGGGGAGATAAAATTCGCATACTAGGCACTATAGATTCAATTCCTTTATACTGCCAGGTACTTGACTTATTTACATAAAAGCACATTTTTTGAGTACCAACTTCACTATTTCCAAATATCAACTTTGGAGCTTCCCTCTTAGTTGGCGATAGAAGTATTAAATATTCCCCATTGGATACTTCTCTAATTGCTCGGCGCCATGGCATGAAACTAACACTAAACTCGTAGTTTTTAGATTTTGCAAATGCCTTGATGATCTCATAGATATAGCCTCTGCTGCTGCCCTTAGAGCACATTTGTGGGCACCAATCAATTGCGGCAACAGAAATAATTTCTCGATCAGCTGAATAAGTAGAATTACTTAATGCAAAAGATATAAATATAAAAACTAAGAGATAACGCATATGTAATAATCGGTAAAAGAAACAAATATATTAAATAAAACAGTCGAAATTTTCTGGTTCAAAATATTGAAGATATAGTTGTCCATCAAAGCCTTCAAAGGAGTTGCAATCAAAAACTTATGCTCTCCATCTTTAACTTGATAAAATCCGAAGCGAAAATAGTCAATTTTCAAATATGAAAACGAATACTGGCCAACAGGAGTTTTAGCTTCAAAACCAACTTTAGTTGTTACTGAAGTTGTTGTGTAAACAGCTTCTGGGATTAAACCATAAAAAGAGAGCGCTGATTCCAAACTAACGTAAGATGGTTCGGCAATATAATTAGCAATCGAAAATGAATTATAATGTCCCTTTCTTTTATCTTCTCCTGCAAGGTACAACCCTTTGCGAACTCTAATCAGATCACCTTTCTGACATGCTCTTTTTTTAAAGGACTTCTTGGCATCATCACTCTTATCACCCAGCTCTGAATTAATTGGCCCTAGGGGTAAAATATCAGTCTCAAATTTATTAAAAATTCCCTTAATAATATCCATTCTTATTCCTCGAACAAGTGTCACAAAGTGCCACTTCCCATGACTTGAGTCGAAACAAATCTGAATTTTGGACGCACGAATCCACCCCTGTAGCGCCCTCAGGGTGAAAGGCATCGTGAATAAGTCATTTTGGGTAGCTTGTGTGCGGCTTTTTATGGAGGTAACTCTAAATTTCAAAATCTTGACCACTCAGTTTTGCAACTTTCTTTAAGAAAAAATCTGTTCCCCATAGCTCAAGTGACTCACTTCTTTCACTTGATAAAAATGGTCTAACATCATTAACTGCTTTACTCCAATCAATAGACTCAATTTTCTTTCTGAGCTCTTCACCAATGGAAAAATTTTCTTCTGTATCGACAACTCCTTTCCATGGGCCTAATTGAAATAATGCATTTTTTAAAAATAGTATATTTGGAATAACATTTCTTGAGATGTACCACAAAAGATCAAACCAATCTCTTCCCTTAGGGTATGGTCTACAGAGAATAGCGTGAAGCTTGCCAGACATCAAACTTGATAGATCGTACTGGCTTATAGCAAAGTCTGTTGGAAAACCAACATACTCAATCTCATGAATTGCACCTTTGGGAGGGCGTGTATCAATTTCAACTTTCACTTTAACTTTTGATCGAATGTCGTGTTTATGTTTGAAGGTAAGTACTTTTTTAATAGAGTCATCTTTTAAAAAACGACTTTTTACTGCCTTGTCAGAAAGATCTTTGGTATTAATCGTCAGGTCATAGCCATAAGCGTTCATGAAGTCCATCGACTTTTCTAGGTACTTATCTAAATCAAATTCAGGAGAAAGAATCTTAGTAGAGAAATCAAGGTCTTCAGAAAACCGATCAAGTCCGTGAATAATTCTTAAACTTGTTCCTCCGAGGAAGCTGGCCTCTTGAAAAAATCCTGCTTTATAAAGTGAGTAAAGAGCGACCTCTTGAGTTATCTCTTTTAAGGCATTCATCTCTTCTAGTGATGTTTTAGGTCTATAGCTTTCTAATCTTTTTTGGACTAGATCTTTCATTTAAAACTCCTAACTAAAATATCTGACAATGAACGTGTTGTTTGCTTTTTATATTTTTCCCCAAGCTCAATAATTTCGCTTGCTGAATACTTTATAACCACATCTTCCAGCTCCTCAAGATCAATTCTCAAGTCACTCTCTAAATTTTCTAGAAATTTATAGTTGATTTTTCTTTTATAGACGGTATCAAATAAAGCACGAATCGGTGCAGCAATAAGTACTCCATCAACTTCTTCTACCTCTAATAAAAAAGGCTCTATAGGCGAGTGCGAGTAAGAGAAGTTACCAGCTTCTGTTTTAAATATCTTTTTTTTGCTTTGAAAGCATGCTGACGTGAACTCATAAACAGCTTCAGGAATAAGGCCATGAAATGAAAGAGCGGACTCAAAAGAAATATAACTTGGACCATACAGTTTAGCTGCAAGAACCAGTTCCGAAAAAGGAAGATGGGATTCAGAAAGTGAATATACCCCTCTTTTATATTTTATAATTTTCTGTTTCTTTAAGTAATAAGATAAAGAATTATGAATCTGAGATAGATTTTTGTCACAAAAAATAAGCTTCAAATCTTCATCTGTAAAAATAGATGATTTTATTGTCTTAACAATTTTTGAATAAAAGTCCATATCTTCTCCAGAAACAATGAACTAGCTAGTAGCTTAAAGCATTATACACCGCTTTCTCGACAGAAACAATGACAAAATCATAGTTTCTGGCCAAATATCAACCGAGGTAACTATATTTTACCGACAAGCGCTCAGCAGCTCAAGGAATTTACTCCTTTCCTGTAGTCATGCATTGATTACTGCCAGTAACCGATTTCTATATAACGCAGAAATATTATCATTCCCTTCCAACTTGTGGTGACGGGATCTCACTTTGGCATTTCTACTATCGTAATGTGCTCATCTCATTATTTGTGGCGTTCGGCTCAGTACTTCTGGGCTTCGTTTTAACTGAGTGACCGTTTACATGTTCGCTGTTAGATTGAATCCATTCTCATCTTACCCCCGGCGCTCCTCGACTCTCTCTACTGAGCAGTAGTTGCTTTATTTCACCGTCCACAAGCTTTTATTTATCACAGATAAATACTAAAAGGACGATGCCAGTAACAATTCATTTTAAGATAAAGTCATCTATCGATAGCTTTGCGTACGTGTGCTTGAAAGCAAGATAGGAGTACACTTTGGGTAGCTTGTGTGCGGATTTGGGATAAAAAAAAGCCGTAGAAGTTGTACAACATCTACGGCTTTTTATGGAGGTGACGGCCGGATTTGAACCGGCGGCTTTACAGTTTTGCAAACTGTCCCCTTGGACCACTCGAGCACGTCACCCCAATTGATTACGATAATAGCGAATGATTCTCGAAAGTCAATATTCAATGTATTGAAAAGACTAAGAAATTTACGCTTCTCTAATTACGTACTTTTCTTTACCCGCATCAACCATATCTTTCAGCTGCTTTCCAACTTTAAAAAAAGGAACTTTCTTTGGTGGTACTTTTACAATTTTTCCAGTCTTAGGGTTTCTCCCCTCGTAGGCCTTGTAATTTCTGTTAGCGAAAGATCCGAAACCTCTAATTTCGATACGTTCATCTTCGTAGAGTGAGCGAATCATACTGTCAAAAACAATATTTACTATTGATTCAGACTGTTTGTGAGTTAGTTTCGCTTGCTTCTCGATCTGTGCAATTAGATCCGCTTTAGTCATGGTCTGCTCCTTAAAGCTTGTTTTTTGTGATTTCCACGTCTTGTCTAAGACTTATCGGCAGTTATCAGAAAGCTTTAACACTTTTTCAGTTATTTACACATTTTATAAAGTGCTAGCTTACAATGCCATCTAAATGATTGTCACCCATAAGATACTGTAATTACACTAGGCAATATTTCTCCCCCAGTAACACTAGGCATTAGGAATAAAATTGGGGTACAATTTTATTCAGTAACTTTCAGGCCACTAGAAAAGATAAAATGGCCTAAAGCAAGCTATAGCTGAAGAATCAATTACCTTATGATGGGACTTTAATGAAGAAATCAGTTTTCCCTCCATTAACAAGCATACTCCTAATTATTTCGATGATTGGTCTTACTGGATGTCTCGATTCTGGACGCTCTGGCTACCCCTCTGTTGAAAAATTCAGTTCAAACGATGGAGATAACTCAGACACCACGTCCCCTACCCTAGAGATTATGGTACGGCCTTCAGGTGTAATATCTGTGAGTAACTATTGTGTCTGTAAAGCGGGTCTTCCCCTGGTAATCAATAACTGTGCCTCAGAATGTGCTTCGCGTCCTTCTACAGATAGTACAATGCTCTACGTAAAGACCACTCTGGGCCCTGAAATTACAACGAATACAACCCTTAAAAATCTGGACGGGTGGTGTAACACAGACTATGGCGAAAACAATGCGGCCCCCAACTGTTCACTGAGGGTTTACGACGAACTTTTTACATCACAGACTCTTAAAATTGAATCTATAAGTGGAGAAACAAACTCCTATGTCGTTAATCTCTCTACTGGAAATGTTCAATTGGGACGGCGCTATAAATTTCAATTGATTGAAAATCAAAGTGGCGCCTTGTCTCAGATGAATGGATTTAAGATTGAGGAGATCGATACCTCAGACAACGGTATTCGACCCTTGCGTCTAGATCTAATAAACCTCTATTCATGTGTTGCCCGTGCTGGAGACGTACAAACGGGGGTTAATAATTTTGATAGTGCAGTAAAAATGAACTTCTTTTTCGCTGCATCTGACCGCCCAGAGCCAATGCCACCCAATGAAAGATTTACTCTTTGTCATGATCCCTATGCCGATGGCCAAGGTGAGCAAGATAAGATCGAATACTCTCG
>JAGLCH010000383.1 GCA_023146355.1 Bacteriovoracaceae bacterium
AAGTACATGGATAAATTCAAGTACTATGATGTTTTTATCATCTGCGCCAAGCATGGTCATGTTCTATACACTGACTCTAAAGAAGCAGATTTAGGGGCTAACCTTAATAAGGGGAAGTATAACGATACTGGGTTGGCCCAAGTTTGGCGTGACGTAACCACAGAGGGTGGGACTCACATCACAGATATTTCACCCTATTCCCCAAGTGGAAATGTACCTGCAAGTTTTGTCGGAACTGGAATAAAAGACAAGCAAGGAAATGTTGTTGCAGTTGTTGCAATTCAAATTCCCTTTGAAATGGTTCAGAATATTACTGGGGAAAGGTCAGGGCTTGGAAAATCTGGAGAGACCTATGCTGTAGGAACCGACTATCTCGCTCGCTCAGACAGTTTTTTGAACCCAGAGAAGTACAGTGTTGTGAATTCGTTTAAGGGGAATAATCAGTTAAAATCAAGCACTGTTGATCTTGCTCTTAAGGGGAAAAGTGGTGTGCAGGAGATAAAAGATTATAATGGAAATATGGTTCTCTCTTCATTTACCTTCTTGGATCTTGCTGACGATCTGAGATGGGCGCTTATAACAGAGATAGACTCTAGTGAAGCATATGCCGCTGTTGATAAAATTAAAAGTAGTTTGACCGTCGGAATCATCATCACTGTAATTATTGTCACTGTGCTAGGACTTCTTATTGGAATAAATCTTGCTAGGCCCATTGGAAAAGTGGTTGAGCAGTTAAAGCTTTTAATCAATGATATTATTGAAGGAAAGCTTGATTCGCGAGGTGATCGAAGTACTACAGCTTTAGATTTTAAAGAAGTGATTGATCAAATTAATAAGCTTATTGACTCATTTGTGACACCAATGCGTGAGGTTATGGGAGTGATGGATTCCCTTGCGAGAAAGAATCTTACTAAAAGAGTTGAGGGAAGCTATCAAGGGGAGTTTGCAAATTTTAAGGAGAATGTTAATACAGCTTCTGACAATTTACAGGAGGCCCTTTCTAACGTAAATGCAACTGTTTCACAGGTCGAGGCCGGAGGTGGTCAGGTGGCCGCTGCAAGTCAGGATTTGTCTCAAGGTGCCACAGAGCAAGCAGCATCTCTAGAAGAGATTACAAGTACGATGAATCAAATTGGATCACAAGTTAAAACAAATGCAGAAAATGCGAATAAAGCTCAAGCTATGAGTAGCACGGCAAAGTCAACGGCCATCAATGGTAATGGACAAATGAAAGAGATGGTCGTTGCCATGGATAAAATTAACGAATCAGGTGTGTCAATTTCGAAAATCATCAAAGTAATTGATGAAATTGCATTTCAAACTAATCTCCTGGCGCTAAATGCTGCTGTCGAAGCTGCCCGTGCTGGTAAGCATGGTAAGGGGTTTGCCGTCGTCGCAGAGGAAGTTAAGAACCTAGCTGAGCGAAGTGCAACTGCCGCGAAGGAAACTACTGAGATGATAGAGGAATCAAATCAGAACGTAGAAACTGGAAGCAAGATTGTGTCGAGCACCGCTTCTGCGCTCGATGAAATTGTATCAAGCTCTACCGAAGTTACAGAGTTGGTTAATGAAATCGCAATAGCATCAAACGAGCAGTCTCGCGGGGTGTCCGAAATCGTAACTGCTCTTGGACAAATTGATCAGGTGACTCAGAGAAACACTGCTAGCGCTGAAGAGTCTGCTTCGGCCTCTGAAGAGCTCTCAAGTCAGTCAATGATGTTGAAGAAAATGGTTGGTGAGTTTCAAATAGAATAATATTAGATCCCATTTAGCCGCAGATACTTAAGATTATTAAAGATCAAGTCAGAGTGTCGATAATTTTTTAAGTAGCTGTGGTTTAAAACATAAGTTCGAGTATAGAAAAGCATAATCCAAGGCACTTCTTCCTGAACAATATCTTCCATCTCATCCATTAATGCGGCCTTGTGCTTCCCATTGGGAAGCACTTTGAGCCTGTTGAACAGTGAGTCAAATTCATGGTTTGAGAAATTAGAAGTGTTAGGCCCCGAATTTCCATTTTTAGATATTAGTAGTTGTAAAAGATTTTCTGCATCGGGGTAATCTAATGTCCAGCCGCCCTGCCAAAATTGCAATTTACCGGCACGAGATTTTTTCAGGTATTCAGGGAATGTGTTAAGTACAACATTAACCTTGATTCCAATTTTCTCAAGTGATTCTTTGATATAGGATGCCTGAAACTTATTTGTCGCGCTAATCCCTCTAACATCAAAGCTTATTGGGGGAAGCCCCTGCCCATTAGGATACCCTGCCTTCGCGAGAAGTTTTTTTGCTTTCTGTAAGTTGAACTCGTAGGATAATTGTTTTGAGGGTGTATAGCCTGGGGTTCCAGGCGCAAAAATTGAGTTAGCTTTTTGGGCAACATTATTTGTAAAAAGACGAATATACTTTTCAGTATCAATTGCGTGTGCAATTGCTAGGCGAAGGTAGCGGTTTTTTCCAACAACGGGATCCTTCATATTAAAAGCTAACCACCAATACGTAAGAGTTGGAGCTATTTGTAGCACCATTTTTTCTTTGCGGAGTTTTTTCGAGAGGTCACCTTCGACTGTTACCGTTTCTTTGTAATTATCGATAGGAAGGGTTAAGAAATCTAGTTGGCGGTTTCTAAACTGCTTCCACCTCTCACCGGAGCCCTGAATAATTTGGAAATTAATTCCATCCAGAAATGGGATTTTCTTTCCTGAATCTTTCAAAAATCCAGTTAGATTAGAAATACGATCACCTTTGTCTGGGTAGAAATCGTCCCGATAGTACTTAAATCTTTTTAATGAGAGTTGCTTTCCCTTTGCGTGTGATAAGAGCTTAAAGGGACCTGTACCAACAATAGTTTCTTGGAGATTGTTTTTGTAATATTTTATGACTTCATTGGGTACAGGCGCACTAAAATTCATTGCCAGCGCATAAAGCATTTGTGGATTTGGCTCGGTAAGATCAATAATTAGGGTATGATCATCCGGCGCATTTAGACCTTTAACTGGTGTATTAAAGAAAAGTTTTAAACTGGTGCCAACCTGATCTCTGAATTTATTAATTCCTACTATTTTACCATCAACCAGCCACCATCCTCCACTGTTCGTGGGGCGAAAGGCAAGTCGTTTGAATTGATTGATGAAATCCTGAGCGACAAGATAACGAGCTTTTCCCTTGAATGACGGGTCATCATGGTAACGGATATTTTTTTTAATAGTTATAATATATCTTCTACCATTATTTTCAATTCTTGGCATTGATGCAGCAAGAAGCGGCTTGAGGGTATAGGGGCGCTTAAGATATTCGTATTCAAAGAGAGTTTCATGGCACTGATATATTACACGCGCAGAAACAGTGTCATATGATCGAGCAGGGTCTAGTGTTGGGATTTCTCCCGATAGTCCTACATTGAGTACGTTGTTTTCTCCTACTCTTGAATTTGAGCAGGAGAATAATAAGAGAGAAGTAATTAGAAGAAGTAGTTTCATCATTTATTCCAGTACTGCAAGAAGCCCTTTTTTGATTATCGATGCAAACTGATCAAGGTCTCCGGCCATCCCGGAACCTTGCGCCATTTCAGGGCGTCCGCCACCTTTTCCTCCGAGGAATGCGAGGCCCTCTCGGAGAAGGTTGGAGCAATTAATTCCCTTCGCTTCCTTGCCAGCTCTCAAAAGTGCCGAAACTTTATCATTTTTGGTGCAGTAGAGTAGAACAATTCCATCTGGATATTTATCAATAAAAAGGTCTGACATTTTTCTTAGATCACTACCCTCTGCAACGGCAGCAGAGATATATTTGATACCTCTATTTAAAATTTCGGGTGTTGAGAAAATCTCTTTGCTTTGACCTGCTTGAATTTTCTCTTTAAGTTCCTTTATCTCACGAGACTTTTCTTTAAGCTCATTGTAAATCGCATCAAGCCTTTCGACTGTTTTGCTATTTTTGACTGTGAGTTTTGATTCAATTAATTCTAAAATCTCAGAGCGCTTTGAAAGTCGCTCTATTGCAACATCTCCAGAAACAGCATCGATCCTTCTAATTCCAGTACTCAGTGATGATTCTGAAATAATAGTAAAATGTTTAATATTCTGAGTATTGTGAACGTGTGTTCCTCCGCAGAGTTCTGTCGATAGTCCTCCCATCTTAACCACACGGACGCGATCTCCATATTTCTCTCCGAAGAGAGCAATAGCACCACTTTTAATTGCTTCATCCTTTGTCATCACAGAGTTTTCAATCTCGACAGATTGTAAAATCATATGATTAACATGAGTTTCAACTTTCTTAATTTCCTCTTTGGTCATTGCTTGAGTGTGGGTAAAATCAAAGCGAAGACGTTCAGGAGAAACTGAAGAGCCTGATTGCTTTACATGATCTCCAAGAACTGAAGTCAGTGCTGATTGCAGCAGGTGAGTTGCGGAGTGATTAGATGCAGAAGATTCCCTTAGAGAACTATCAATTTTGAGATTATAGGTTTTACCGATATCAAGTTTGCTTGCATCTTCGACAATATGTATGTGTAAGTCACTAATAGGCTTTAAGGTGTCAGTAATTTCAGCAATTACTTCTCCTGACGCAGTTATTGCACCAATATCTCCTGCCTGGCCTCCTGACTCCCCATAAAATGGAGTTCGATCAAATTGTAGACCAAACGTATTTCCGATTTCCACAATACCAAGTAGTTTTGCTCCATCAAGTAGAGAGTTTTCATACCCAATGAAGGTAGTGCTACCATTTTTCTCTTTTAGGTCATAAAACACCTTGTCGTCGACTCCAGTGGATCCTTTCCATGATTTCCTTGAGTCTGCTTTTCTTTCCTCCATAGAGGATGTAAAGCCTTTAGAGTCTACAGAGAGTCCTTTTTCGTGGAGAATGATTTCTGTTAGATCTAATGGGAAGCCATATGTATCGTATAACTTAAATGCAACGCTTCCTTTAAGGACACCATTTTCAATATCGCTCTTAATTGCTGCATCTAAAAACTTTAACCCCATCTCAAGAGTCTCTAGAAACTTTCGTTCTTCAAGCTCAAGAAACTTTTCCGCCAAGGAGATATTTTGCATGTTTTCTTTATACTCTTTTCCAAGAGACTCCATAACGACATGTATGAGTTTATAGAAACTATTGGCAGGGGCCCCAAGATCTCTCATGTTTTTAACTGCTCTACGAATAATACGTCGTAGAACATAGCCTCTGCCCTCATTTGATGGAATCACTCCATCTGTAATTAGCATCGTACATGAGCGGATATGATCCGCAACGATACGCATATTTGAAGTGTACTTTGGATTGGTATACTTCTGTCCTGAGCTTTTTTCTATCTCTGCTATAATAGGCGTAAATCCATCAGTGTCGTAGTTCCAGTAGACTTCCTGGCATACTGCTGCAAGTCTTTCAAGCCCTGCTCCTGTATCAACACATGGTTTCGGTAGATTAATTTTTCCCTCACGCGTCTTCTCAAACTGCATAAATACAAGGTTCCAAATTTCTACATAACGCATTTCATCGTCTAGAATATCTTGGTCAGCAGAAGGAATAAAATCAGGTGTACTGTATTTTTGTCCATGGTCATAGAAAATCTCAGAACAGGTGCCACAGGGGCCAAATTCTCCCATTTCCCAAAAGTTATCTTTATCACCTTTTCTGAAAATTCGATCAGGGGAAAGGCCCATATCGTCTTTCCAGATATTAAATGCCTCATCATCGCTGTGATGAACTGTAACGTATAGCTTTGATTCGGGGATCTTGAGCTCGTCTGTTAGGAATTTCCATGACAATCTTATTGCCTCTTTTTTGAAGTAATCACCAAAAGAGAAGTTTCCAAGCATTTCAAAAAAAGTGTGATGTCTTGCAGTCATTCCAACATTTTCTAGATCATTGTGCTTCCCGCCTGCGCGAACACATTTTTGAATTGATGTGATTCGAGTATGAGGAGGTGTTTCTTTACCAGTAAAAAAACTTTTAAACTGATTCATTCCGGCATTTGTAAAAAGTAAGGAGGGATCATTGTTTGGAATCAGTGACGATGATGGAACTTTATTATGGCCATTTTTTATAAAATATTCTGTAAATTTTGTACGAATTTCTTGAACTAGCATATCGTTTTCCTTGAGTCATTTAGATACTAAAAAGTAGCATATTGACTAGGAATTGTAATGCCTTAGGGATTTATTTAGCAAAAAATTGATTTCAGGATTATCCGCGATGGCACTATCTGATGACCTTTACCATAAAGATAGCGAAGAACTCTATTTTCAATCTTTATACGTGAATCATAGTCTAGGTCTGCTCGCGGAGAAGAGGGGAGTTTTTTATAGATTATTCGGGTGATCTGATCAGTTTCGGAAATTCCATGCTCTATAAATATCGAATCAATCAGTGATATTTCAATATCGAGATACTCTTCAGCGAGCTTGCTGCGAATATAGCTCATCGAACAATTCTTGTGCATAAATCCCTTAATTCGAGCTTCAATATAATTGTCTTCACGTAGATAGTTGAGAGATATGATCTCTGCAATAGACTCATCAATGGCCTGATGAGAGTGGCCTCTTTCACGAAGTTTCTGTTCCAGTTTATATCTTGAATAATCTCTCTTGGAGATCAATCTGATGAGGTAGCTATAGGCCTTTTTAGTTTCTTTATCCATGGTCGTAGAAAAAAAGAGGGGCCATAAGGCCCCTCAGATATGAGATCTATTGAATTTTTTTACCTTTTTTAGTTGGAGCTTCTTCTTCAACAATTTCACCAGTATTCTTATCTATGGTCTCTACTGGAGCTTCAGCTAAACCATTTTTTTGAAGTACCTTTAGTTTCACTTCTGCTAGTATTTCAGGGTTTTCCTCAAGATGACGTTTTGAATTTTCTCTACCTTGGCCGAGTTTAGCATTGTTGTAAGAGAACCATGCTCCTGCTTTTTCGACAATATTTTCTTGGACCGCCATGTCGAGAATTGTTCCCGATTTAGAGATGCCTTGACCAAACATAATATCAAATTCAATAGTCTTAAATGGAGGAGCAACCTTATTTTTTACAACTTTGATACGTGTACGGTTACCAACAACATTATCACCCTCTTTAATTGCCCCAATTCTTCTGATATCAATTCTCACAGAGGAATAAAATTTGAGAGCATTACCGCCGGTAGTTGTTTCTGGGTTACCAAACATTACCCCGATTTTCATTCGAAGTTGATTTATAAAAATCACAGTACAGTTTGAGCGAGAAATTGAACCTGTTAGCTTTCTCAGCGCCTGAGACATTAATCGTGCCTGAAGGCCCATATGTGAGTCTCCCATATCTCCCTCTAGTTCAGCGCGCGGGGTAAGGGCGGCAACAGAGTCAACAATCAGAAGATTTACAGCTCCTGAACGTACGAGCATATCGGCAATCTCAAGTCCCTGCTCACCACTATCTGGTTGTGAAATAAGAAGATTTGGAATATCAACACCTAGTGCAGAAGCATATGAGGTATCGAGTGCGTGCTCGGCGTCTACAAATGCAACAGTTCCGCCCATCTTTTGGCATTCTGCTGCAATATGGAGTGTAAGAGTGGTCTTGCCAGATGCTTCTGGGCCATAAATTTCAACAATTCTTCCTTGCGGAATTCCGCCAATTCCTAATGCTACATCTAGACTTAGACATCCAGTAGGGATTGCAGGTATCTTTTCCTTGGCCTGTTTGTCATCCATCTTCATGATAGCACCTTTGCCAAACTGCTTTTCAATAGCAGATAGCGCCATATCAAGTGCCTTACCTTTATCTGATGTCTGAGTGTTTTTACTGCTTGCCATTTCTTCTCCTAATAATTGTGTGTCTGATACAAAATTTATCAAACATTGCTTGATCTTGGCATTCTAATTTTGCAAGTAATTATCATCTTGGCTTGATTCTAATTACTTGCAACAAAAGGGTTTTCTGTATTCACAAAGAAACTCTTTTTCAGTTAGTGAAAACTTTTACTCAAAAAAAAGGTTATGCGTAAGTTTTGCGTAAGTCAAGCTGTGATTTGAAAATAATGAAGAAGAAGGCAGACACCTCCGGCATATAGCCCTGCGACTATATCATCGAGAATTATACCTGAACCATGCTCTACCTTTTTGTCAAAAAATGAAGCTGGCCAAATTTTAAAAATATCAAAGAAGCGAAAAAGGGCAGCAGCAATGAGTAAATTTGGCAGCGTTGGATTGGGCACAAGGGCTATTGCTGTGAAGTATCCAAGCACCTCATCAATTACAATCCAGCCTGGGTCTTTGAGCCCGTAGCGCTTTCTTGCAGCTTCTAACATGAAGGAGAAAATGGTAGATAAAATAATAGTAATTATGATTATTTCAACGGGGGAACACAGTTGGATGAGTAGATAACCAACTGGAATTGCTGCAATAGTTCCAAATGTTCCGGGAGCAAATGGAGTTAGGCCTGCTCCAAAAAAACTGAGCAGAACCTTATCAACTATCTTAATTTTAGGTCTATTCCTTGAATTATCCACAATACTTATATAAAAGGGTAACTTAATGTAATACTTTCTTAGGATATTAGAGATTTATGGAAAGACCAAGTTATTTGTCTGATTACTTGTTTAATTGGGATGTATTCGACATTATGCTTAACGCCAAGTCCACACTTGATTCTGATATTTTTGTGGCCAACGGCCTGAGCAAAGATCAGGCATTAGAATTTCTTGAAGGATACGGGCTAGACCCGGATGATCCTGTTGCTAGGGCCGAACTGTTTGGAACCTTTCAGGAGGCACTTCAGTTTATTATGAGATATTTCCTAAAAGAGGGAAATGTTGATGGACTTGATTTCAGAATACCTGCGTCTTTTTATACAATTACTGATATTACGGAGCTTTTACTTTTGGCATCTCCCAAAACAGGTTCTCCTGAAACATCAGAAAGGATTTGGGGTGAGATCGTTCTAAAGGTAATGCATACTTTACTTCATATAGATAAAGATCTCCGCTCTAACTATTTTTCAGTAATTCAAACTCAAATTTTTGACCGCTTTTATAAGTACCTTCATCGAGATGCGAATAACAACCTCTACCTTGGTGATAAGGATAAAAAATATGCGATCAAATTAGTTGATTTTCAAACAAAATCAAAGAAGACACGTGACAGCGTAATTATTAAGCTTTTACATAAAGTTGAGAATGTTGCAGAAGAGCTCTTTGATCGAGTTGGGGTAAGGCTTGTAACCGAGAATCGTTTCGATACTCTTCGTGCCGTCCGGTTTTTAATAGAAAAAAGTGTGATTATTCCTCATAATGCCAAAAACAGTAGATCTATTAATACATTGATTGATTTAAAAAAATTCAGAAAGAAATACGACTCTATTTTGAAAATGGCCCTGCGAAATAACCTTTCTGAAGAGCGATTTGTAATGGCAATTGAGCGTGAGATATTAGATTGTCAAATTAGTAATGATTCTTCAGATAGAAATGTACATACTAAGAACTCATATCAATCAATCCAGTTCACCTGTCGCCAGCTTATTAAATATGTTAATCCATTTTTTCATGAGTTTTCTTATCTTCGTCAAATGGCCAAAGAGCATGAAGGTGAGGATAAAACCCTCGCAAAGAAAGTTCTCAATATGGATATGTCCCTTATCGCACGTGATGTTCGGTTTTTTTATCCATTTGAAGTTCAGATTGTTGATAAAGAGGCGCACAAAGAAAATTCTGAAGGTGAGGCTTCTCACTCTGAGTACAAAAAAGCTCAGCTTAATTTTGCAATGAACCGTGTCTTTAAACCTTTAATTGAATTTGAAAAATCAAGAGAGTCTAGCTAGATTTTTGATTGTTATTTTCTTTGATCTGTAACTTGAGTAGTTCATGTTCAAGGGCCTCAAGCAGCATTGTTATGTCGGGTCGAGTATCCTCCAGCTCTTTATAATGTGCTCTTAGTTTTTCTTCGCTCCCAATCTGAGTATTGAGAAAAGAAATGAGCTTAAAGCTTGTATCTCCAATTCCAATAACATCGCCTATGAAACAATACTTGTTGCCTGAGAGTTTTTTTCCATTCACGGTGTAAGTAATGTTTTCACCATGAATGAATAATTTATTGTCTATTACCTGAAGTCTTATGTGGAGCGGGAGTACACTTGTGTCTCTAACTATAAGATTTGCAGGCCGGCCGCTGCCAAGAGTAATGCTATCGAAAAGGAATTCGAATTCTCTTAAAATATCTGAATCGGGGGATGCTAGGAACTTAAGTGTAATCATATGAATAGTATAGCAGAAGATGCTAAATCGTGGAAAGAACGAGTGGGTCGGAAGAAAGTTCATCTAATCGTTCAATAATCCTTGAGTCCTTTGAGGTCACAAGATGATCAACATCATTTTTTGCTAAGTTCAATATGTTAGAGTGAAGGATAATACTTGCCATCTTTCTTGACGTCGTAATACCTGATTGGCCTATTCCAAATAGATCACCTTCTCCTCGAATCTTAAGATCTTCTTCTGCAATTAGAAATCCATCAGTATGTTTTTCAATCACCATTAGGCGGTGCATACTCTCTTTTGAAATTTCCTTTTCGCTCACCAAAAAACAAAATCCAGGTTTTTTACCCCGACCTACCCGTCCTCGAAGTTGATGAAGTGAGCTTAAACCAAATCTGTCGGGGCCCATAATGGCCATAACAGATGCATTATGAACGTTGATGCCAACTTCAACTACACTTGTTGCAATTAGAATATCGATCTTATGATCTTTAAATTTTAAAAAAGCATTGGTCTTATCTTCTGCTTTTAGGCGACCGTGAATTACTTGAATTCTGTACTCGGGAAAATAAGCACTAAACTGTTTATAGATGCTATCAAGCGCAACTATGTCTTGTGTTTCACTCTCTTCAATCGCAGGTGCCACAATATAGGCTTGCTCCCCCATTGATAGTCGAGTCTTAAGAAAAGAGAGAAACTGCTTATATGTTTCATTTGTTACTATTCTCGTTTTATGACCCTTGCGGCCAGTAGGCATAGTTTCAATTGTTGTAATATCTAAGTCACCGTACTGAGTTAAGCTCAATGTTCTAGGGATCGGTGTCGCCGTCATAATCAGGGTGTGGGCCCCAACTCCTTTTTCTGAAAGCTTGACTCGCTGCCTAACACCAAACTTATGTTGTTCATCAATAATTGCGAGTTGTAGGTTTTTAAATCGAACAGTTTCTTGTATTAAAGAGTGGGTCCCTATAATAAAGTCAATCTCGCCGGCGCAAAGTTTTGCCTGCATCTCAAGCTTATCTTTACGCGAAGTGCTCCCAAGAATTAATGCTATTTTATAGTGCCTATGGTTAAGCAACTCTTCTATTTCAATATAGTGTTGTAGTGCTAGAGATTCTGTAGGGCACATCATCGCTACTTGTCCGCCATTTTTAAGAACTACAAGAGCTGAGAGAATCGCAATCGCTGTTTTTCCGCATCCGACATCACCTTGAACCATTCGCATCATAGGGTGCCCAGAGCTTAAGTCTTGTGTTATATCGCGGAATGCATTTATCTGACCTTCAGTCAGAGAGAATGGAAAAATCTGTGAGAGTTCTTTAAATTGATCTTTGCTACACGCTATTTTGGGAGCATCTGGAGTCTTTACTCTTTTTCTTCGAATGTGAATTTTGAGTTGCTCGTCAAAAAATTCATGATAGATAATTCTCTTCCTTGCCTGTTTCTCATTTTCGAGTGACCAGTTATCCTTACCATGTAGAAACTTAAATGCGTGCTCACATGAAACCAAATTGTTTTTTGTAATGATATGATCTGGAAGAGTTTCAGTAATAGAGTCCCACAAGTCGGCCGGAATTCGATCTAGAACTTTTTTAACATTACTGCCGTTGATACTATTTATTGTTGGGTACTTGATTAGGAGTTCTTCACTATCCTCTGCAATCGCAGGATTAATAAACTCTAGGTTAGCAATATCGGGATTGGTGATTTGTTTCTGACCCTGATAAAGAGTCACGACTCCTGAAAATTGAACTTCATTCATCGACTCTAATCGCTTCTTAATAGAAGGGTAGGCATTAAAGAATTTGATGCACATTACTCCGTCAGAATTTAAGTCCTTTACGTGCGCAGTGATGTTATGAAGAAGAGATCCTTTTCGTCCTTTTGCCCAAAAATTGGGTTTAATTTGTAAGGAAATGATCTTTCCGTGACCTTTAAAATTCATCCCTTCGCTGGCATTATCGAATGTTGATACCGTTGGAATTTTTTGAATTTTAAGTGGAAATAACCACAGAAGGTCTGACAGTACTGCGAATCCTGCATCAATCAGGGACTGGCAACTCTTAGGGATTTGTTTGCCATATAGGTCTCGTAGAGGTGAAGTCCAGGTTAGGCCTGTGACCTGAACCTTTGTCATAGGTTACTCGATAAATTCAAATGATTCGACTTCGTACTCAATGTCGCCTTTTGGTGCTTTAACAATTACCTCATCACCTTCTTCTTTGCCCATGAGTGCCTTCCCGAGTGGGCTTAAAAAAGAAACACGACCTTTGTTAATGTCTGCTTCATCGTTGCCTACAATCTGATAGGTAAGAGTGGTATCTTTTGCTGCATCGAAGAGAGTTACAGTTGCACCAAATACAATTTTTTGACTATTGATTTTACCTATTTCAATTACTCTTGAAGTTGCAAGAATTCCCTGTAGGTGGGATATTCGTCCTTCAATATGACTCTGTTTTTCTTTCGCATATTGGTATTCTGCATTTTCGGATAGGTCGCCAAGGGCACGAGCTTCTGAGATGGCCTGTTTAATCTCTTCGCGGTCATTGCGTATCAGTGACTCAAGCTCCGTTTGAACTTCTTGCTGACCTCTTTTTGTTATCGGTGATTCAATATTTGCCATGACTTCCTCTTTGTTAAATTTTAAATAATGCGTTTGCAGCAGATAGTAGATCGTCTTTACTACTGCCAATATCTTTTCCATTTCCCAGTACAAAATAGCTGCAAAAATTTGGCTTCTCTTTGTCTAGCAACCTCTCTGCATTGGGCTCTTTGCACTCATTATATACTAATTTATTGTAAAACTGGCACATACGACAGCATCGAAGGCTAGTGCGACAATTTACACATTCCTCATGTCTTCCTACTTGTTCACCGTATTCATTTTCTAGCTCGCAACTGCATAGATAGCAGTGAATTATATTTGCAGTTTGATCAGTGGTCATCTCTACCTTAAAAACCTTTTGAGTAATTTAACAGGAAGCCTGATCCCTGTTTGTGCCCTGTTTGAGGGTCAATCCCACCAGAGTTAAAGTAGATTCTTGGAAGGTTTCTAGCATTATATTCTTTGATCGCTCGATGTAAATTACTTTCATTCTTGTGTTCGAGAGTCTTGGCCACAAGGAAGTTAAGCGCTATGACAGAGCTGCCTGTAATTAGAAGTGATTGTTTGCCTGATTTAG
>JAGLCH010000384.1 GCA_023146355.1 Bacteriovoracaceae bacterium
CCAAATGTTGCAGGTGTCGTTGGATCTGCTGTGGCCGCAGGAGTTCTTCTTGCCGTTTTTGGTTCGTAGCCAAAAAGAAACCCCAAGGAGAGAGGCCTCGGGGTATCAAAATAAGGGAGAAATTCTTAAAAGGGGTTACTCACCATCAATGGTGTCGTACTTAAAATAATGAAAGGGAACTTTAAAGTCATCTACAGTGTCAGAGCTTGAAATGGTTCTGCTCTGTCCTGCACAGCTTGTAACAAGTAATGCGAAAAGAATAAGCTTTATAAAAGTTGTCACTGGCGACCTCCTTGTCGGCCAAATGGAAAAGGCATCCTGCCTTCTTGTTAGTATTAATAAAAGCAATCTTCATGCCAACAACGTGCACCCAAATGATGGGGGCAAATTGACCATTTTGGTTCAATTGGTGTAAAAGTGGCACTAATAGGTGGTATAAGTTTGGCTAAATCTTGAGTGAGCTGTATATCGTCTTTTCAACAACTTGTATTAAACGCTCATAAAATAGCTCCTGAGGATAGAGCTTATCCATGAAAAGAACGTTGCTTCCGATATTTTTGTTTACCATGTCATCAAAATCAATAATTCGAAGATCGTGCTTTTCAGCGGCCTTTCTAACGATATTGTTAAAAACAACATTTGATCTCCATGTTTTACAATCAAATGCCGTACTATTTTCAAGGTAAGCACGCGCTTCTGAGAATCTACCTAGCTTAATAAGAGTTTTTCCCATCAGTCTATATGTCCGAGCATTTCCAGAAGTATTTTTCAGAAGGCCTTTAGTTTTGATGTAGGCGCTCTTTGCATCTCCATCATTTATCAGTAGCTCTATCTCCTCCTGTTCTCTAATTAAAGTAGAAGATATTGAGTTTTTACAGACTTTGCCAGTGTTAACTTCTAAGTTAAGTGGAGTTGTCATTAACACTAATATTGATCCATTTTCCCTTGCGTAGCGAATGAGGTCATCAAGTTCAAATTGAAAAAACTTGTAGCCCATCTCTAGTTGTACTTGCTTGAACCTATCGGGGTACTTCGTGGTATCCTTGCGAATATTTTTTCCTAAGTGGTAGTAGTTGGGCGCCTTGTAGACAAACTTAGAGATGATGGGAAAGGTCATGATCATTGAGAGAATCTTGTCATTATTATAGAGTTCAAAGTTCTCTTCAATGGTCTTTTGATCGGTCGTAAGAAAGCGTTTTTCAAAAAATTCTTCACTCATCCCATGATAGAAAATCAACTGGGGGGCCTTCTTTAGTGATTTTAACTTTGCTACCGTGCGATGAATCCCCTCGTGGTCTTCGGCCCAGTTGACGATTGAAAGGGGGCGCTCTAAGTTTTTTGATGTATTTAAAATTAGATTTGGAATATAGCGTTCAAGCCTTTTCCCCATTCTATCTCCAAGGAGAAGAACATTTGCACTAGAGGCCATATTTTCTCTGTCCCAACTTTTTTGAGCGATTACATAGGGGTAGGGAACTATAGTCTGTTGCCTAAATTTATAGATAAAGGCCACATGGCCAATAGCTGCAATGAGCACTACTAATAATATTTTTTTCATTTTATTGCCTTTAAAGTTTCCTTTATTCTACCCACTTTTTTTGATATCTTCCATAGATGTTTATACCAGAGCTATTATCCCCTGCGGGGAACCTTGATAAATTGAAAGTTGCCATAAATTATGGTGCCACGGCCGTCTACCTTGGGGGGCAAAAGTTTGGCCTTCGCTCAGCTGCGGATAATTTCACTGAAATGGAATTGAGAGAAGGAGTAGCATTTGCCCACTCTCGAAGTGCTAAGGTCTATGTGGTTCTAAATAGCTTCCTTCACGATTCAGAGATTGAAGAGCTTCCGCCATTCGTACACTTACTGGAAGAGCTCAAAGTTGATGCTGTAATTGTTTCTGACTTAGGTGTGGCATTGACTGTTTCAGAGCATTCTAATATTGAGATTCACCTCTCAACTCAGTCCTCTTGCCTAAATGCTGAAGCTGCAAAAATGTGGAAGCGAGTAGGAATCACTAGAGTGGTACTAGGGCGGGAAACTTCAATTGAGGATGCTGCAAAGATCAAGAAGTTATCAGGAGTTGAAGTCGAGATGTTTATCCATGGCGCCATGTGTATGTCGTTTTCTGGTAATTGCGTTCTATCAAATTACACCGCTGGACGTGATGCTAATCGTGGCGGTTGCTCCCATACATGTCGCTTTCTATACACGCTTGAAAGTGGTGATGAAAAAAAGCAGGCATTCTTTATGAGTTCGAAGGATCTAAATGGCCTGATGTTACTACCTCAGTATATTGAAGCAGGAATAGACTCTCTGAAGATTGAGGGGCGAATGAAAAGTCATCTCTATGCCGGTACCACAGCGATGGCCTATTCTAAGTGTTTAGACCACTATCGCGAGCACGGTGATCTTCCTGCAAGTGTGCTTGAAGAGTTTCACCAGGAGCTGTTTAAGGTTACTCATCGCGAATATACCGAGGCCTCACTAATTTCTCCTGCTGGTGCTGACTCTATTTATGATGAAAGAGAGCACGATGAGCGTGAGTTTATTGCCGTTGGTAATATTCTTGAAGTAACAGAGGGGCAGTCCCTCACTATGGATGTGAGAACTGCATTTCACCCCGGCGATACCCTTGAAATTTTAACATTTTCAGATGGTGTTGCTAAGGTAAAACTTGATTTTGTCCATAATGTTATGGGTGAGACTGAAGATAGAACCCGGCCTGGAACTGTCGTAAAAATTCCTTATGTAAAAGGTGTTGAAGTCGGCAACATCATCCGAATTGAGGGGCCCCTATGCAAGTAGTCTCCTATATCAAAAACATTAATGAAATTGATCGTTTTATCGAGTGTGGTGTAACAGAGCTTATTGTCGCACCTAAAGAGCTTTCCCGGTTTGGTGATCTCACATATGAAAGTATAATCTCCATTGCAGAAAAACTGCGGGCCAAAAATATTCGCCCCATTTTAGAGTGGGATCTACTGATGACCCAAAGTGATTTTGACAAAAAGAGTGAACTTGTTAGGCCACTTCTTGCACACTTTGATGTTGTTCGTGTTTATGATGTGGGCGCTTGTGGGTATCTTCTCAGTAATTCTAAGGCCTCTATTCAGCTGGTCTTAGAGATTGGAAATCACAATCAAAGAGGGATCGAGGGATGGATTAAGCTGTGTGGAGATCGTCTTGACCGCCTGGTTCTCTCTCTTGAATTAGATAGTGAAATGCTTAAGCGATATACCAGTATTGTGGATGTTCCTGTGGAGTTTTATGGCCTAGGGCGAATGCCACTTAGCTATACGCCAAGAAAGCTTGTGACCCCTGTCTTTGGTCATCTCGGAGAGTCCTTTGAGATTATCGCCTCAAGTGAGGAGAGTCCCCACAAGGGATTTCCAGTACTTCAAAATACCCACGGAACTTTTACTTTTTATATGTTAGATCACGGGCCTATTGACCACTTTGGTGAAATGAGCGAGATGGGGATCGACTTTTTACGGATCGATCTTCGCCATCTTCCTGATCTAACACTTCTAAAAGATGCTTGTGCACTAGTAGCTAATTTCTCTTCAGAACTGTGTGATAGTTTTAAAGAGCGTTACCCCCGCCGATTATTTAAAGGCTTTTATAATAAGAATAAGAGTGACTCTGTTTTTAAAAAATTAAAGAATGAAAGACTTTCAAGAACGGAAGAGGGTTACCTTGGTGAAGTTATTGATGTGGCAAAAAAACGCTATATGGGTCTGATCGTTCGCTCAAACCTTATTGTTACTATCGGAGTAGTTCTTAGGTTTCGCACTCCCGAGGGAAAAGAAAAAAAAATCACAATCACTCATCTCTTTGACTCCTCATATAATCCCATTGATAGTGCCGTTCAAGGGCAGCTATTTTACCTGCCTCACTTAGGTGGGATTAGTACTAGAACTGCGGTGTTTGTCTGTGATAGCACACATTAAATTAAAAA
>JAGLCH010000385.1 GCA_023146355.1 Bacteriovoracaceae bacterium
TCAACCACCCAGAAAACCGCGGTCTAACAGGTGGCATTAACTCTGCCTTTAATTATTTTGTGAAACAATTGGACTACGATAACTCACCAGCTGCCTACGCTCTGATGGATGGGGATAACTCCCACACACCATTTGCCATACCACGTATGTTCAATAAGATTCTGCAAGAGTATGATGTCGTTGTGGCCTCCCGCTATCAACCAGAAAGCAGAATCGAAGGGGTTGCCTACTACCGAAAAGTTCTCTCATTAGGGCTTGCTGTGATGTTTAAGTTAATTCGAAACATCCCAGGGATTCGAGACTATAGCTGCGGATACCGACTCTACTCTCCACAAATAATCAGAAAACTTCATGCAAAATATAAGAATGAGTTTGTTACTGAAAAAAGTTTTGCGTCAATGGTTGAAATTTTAGTAAAGTGCCATTTGCAAGGAGCAATCTGTGGCGAAGCTCCATTTATTCTTCGCTACGATAAGAAGCTTGGAGAATCTAAAATGCCCTTCATCAAAACGATCAAAGGAAATATTAAACTCCTAAGTGTTCTTAGATAATTGGTCCTGAAGACAAATATCAATAATTTGTTTTCCAGAAGTTCCATCTCCAAACGGGTTCTTCCAATCTGTACTTTTGGTACTAAAATGCTTAATTGCTGCAATCAATTTGTCTTGATCCCTACCTACAAGTTGGTTGGCACCAACATCAATGGATTCAGGCCTCTCTGTATTCTCTCGCAAAGTAATGCAAGGGACACCTAGTATGCATGCCTCCTCCTGGATTCCACCCGAATCAGTCAAAACTGCAGACGCATTTGACATTAAACAAGTAAAATCAAGATAACCGATGGGATCTAAAAGCTTAAATGACAGAGGAATATCAATGTCAAATTTCACCAAATTACTTTTGGCACGAGGATGGATAGGCCAAATGATCTTTTTATCAAAAATATCTGCTGCGGTGCTCAAAACATCTACCATTTCTTGCAGTGAACCTTTCTCGTCAACATTTGAAGGCCTGTGGGCGGTGACAAGATAGTAACTCTTCTCTTCCAATGATAGCTCATCTAAAATTTTTGACTTCTTCGAAAGGTGTACAGCAGAGTGTATAGCGTCGACAATGGTATTGCCCACTACATGAATTTTATCGGCAGAAACTCCCTCATTAATCAGGATATTTGCTTGAAGATCAGAAACAGCAAAAAGGTAATCCGAGATATTGTCAGTTACAATTCTATTTGTTTCCTCGGGCATCTCTCTGTCATAACTTCTAAGGCCCGCCTCAACGTGGGCAACCTTTATTCGAAGCTTCGATGCAGCAAGAGCACTTGCCATAACAGTATTTGTATCACCTTGAACTAAAATAGTAGTGACTTTTTCATCGACCAGGATTGCTTCAATTTTATGCAGTATTGCTGCAGTTTGCGCTGCGTGAGTGCCAGAGCCTACCTCTAGATTATAGTGATGAGAGGGGAGCTCTAAATTTTCAAAGAAAATCTTATCCATATTTGCGGAGTAATGTTGATTAGAATGAATCAATATATAATCGAGCTTACGATCTCGGCATTCTCTTATCAAAGATGCCATCTTAATAATTTCAGGCC
>JAGLCH010000386.1 GCA_023146355.1 Bacteriovoracaceae bacterium
CCGCGAAAGACAGGAGCCGAAGCGGTCTTGGGTGGATATGGGGTTACTTCAAAAAGAAATAGGAAGCTCAAGAATACGCTTACCTGCGGTTAGACCAAATCCACTGCCCGATAATTTGACGTAATTCACTTAGCCCCTCACGCTGATACCAGTAGTTTTGCGTAGCATTGGTGAGAATGACGTGTCCAATCAACGTTTTAGGGTCAATCCAGATTGAAGTACCCGTAAATCCAAGGTGACCAAAAGTTTTAGCAGAACAGCCGGCACCAGCGACAGTGTTTTTGGGGTTATCTACCGTATCCCAACCATAAGCAAAGCGATGCTCATATGGTAATCTCTTTTCAACAGTACAGATGAAGTCAGTTTCACTTTGAAGTTTTAAAAGAGTCTGACAAATCCCTGAGATAGTTCCAAAAAGTCCTGCATGAGTTGTGAATTCACCAATAACGTAGGCCTTATCATCATTAACATCTCCGCAAATAGGCTCCCCACCTCTAAACCCAGTATCGGGACAGGTAACATAGTCTGGAAGTTCTCGCCAAAAGCAAACTTCATCAGTCCAAAACTCGGCAGTAAGCTCACTCATCTTCTTACCGCTTTTCTTCTCAAGCTCAAGCATAGTTCTCAGCGCCGAGTAATCGGAATACACCGTTTCACTTTCGACAATGCTGTAGCCCGAGATCAGCTCTTTCCAATCATATGCCGAAGGCCGTCCCCACGAAGGCAATCCTCCTCGGTGCTCTAATGTCAGCATCATTTCTTTATCAAAAAGCTCAGGATAATGATGGTAACTTGCTGTCAAAGTTAAAGGCTTAGTAAGAGATGCTAGATCAAAATACATTCCCTCTGGCCGACCAAGGTCGAGAGTCTCAAAACTATTTTCATTAAAGTCGACGACTCCCACCGCTATGGTGTCGAAGTTCTGCCGTTTCATATTTCTTAAAATAATATTTTTTAGTTCTTCCATACACCGAGTATAACATATCGTGCTATTACTAAAAGGCCCCGCAGATGCGAGGCCCAAATATCTAAAAACGAAGTCTTTCTCTTAAATAGTCACTGATCTTATCAAGAGGTACTCTCTCTTGAACCATGCTGTCACGATCACGAACAGTAACAGCTTTATCTTCAAGAGTATCAAAATCAATAGTGATACAGTATGGAGTTCCAATCTCATCCTGGCGACGATACCGCTTACCTATTGATTGAGAAACATCATACTCACACTTATAGTCCATCTGAATTTCTTCCAGAAGTTTTTTAGCTGGTTCTTCAAGCTTCTTTGAGAGTGGAAGAACAGCTACTTTGATTGGCGCGATTGCAGGGTGAAAGCGCATGACTACGCGCTCATTGTCTTCACCTTTATTTTCCACACGATAAGCATCACACATGAGGGCCAAAAGAGTACGATCACAACCAACCGAAGTCTCAAGAACGTATGGAAGGTATTTTTTATTTCCGTCCATAACATCGACATACTCAAGTTTTTTACCTGAATGTTCTTGATGTTGCTTAAGATCAAAATCAGTTCTGGAGTGAATTCCCTCCATCTCCCCCCAACCTATCGGGAACTTAAACTCAATATCTGTTGCCATATCGGCGTAGTGAGCAAGGTTATCACTATCATGTGGTGCCCAGCGAAGATTCTCAGGACGAAGTCCATTGTCTACGTGCCACTTATGGCGGCGCTCTTTCCAATCTTCCATCGCCTCTTTTTGAGTTCCAGGCTTGATAAAGTATTGCATCTCCATCTGCTCAAATTCACGAGTTCTAAAAATGAAATTACCAGGAGTGATTTCATTTCTAAAGGCCTTACCAATTTGAGCAATGCCAAATGGAAGCTTCTTTCTCATCGTTCCCTGAACATTGAGGAAATTCACAAAGATCCCCTGGGCAGTTTCGGGTCTAAGATAAACATCAGCAGAGGTATCCTCAATTGGGCCCATCTGAGTTTTAAACATTAAGTTGAAGTTTCTTGGCTCTGTGAAAGTATCTTTCTTCCCACAGTTTGAGCATGCTGCATTGATATCAATATTATCAGCACGAAAACGCGACTTACAGTTTTTACAGTCGACTAGAGGATCGGTGAAGTTATCAATATGGCCTGAAGCTTTCCATACATCTGGGTGCATCAAAATTGCAGCATCAATACCTTCAATATCTGGGCGATATGTCATCGCTTTCCACCAACGGCTTTTAACATTGTTTTTCAGCTCAACTCCAAGTGGACCATAATCCCAACAAGATGCCAGACCACCATAGATCTCAGAACTTTGAAAAATATATCCACGCCTCTTACAGAGACTCACTAATTCACTCATACTTTCAAGATTGCTTTCAATCATCTCGCCCACAACTCACTCCTAATATCGATATTTTAAGTCACTAAATTTACCACGGACGATCTAAAAAAGGTAGGAGCATCTGAGCACAGTTAAAATGTACTATTAGCTACTTACACTTATGCACTCTGTCCTAATATTTACTTGAATAAACAATCGCTTAGACAGTTTGAATGGGTTCCCCTAGAATAGATTTATAAACACTTAGGAGATATTATGAGCAACTCAATCTGCTTTTTTAATAGTTACCAAATCTGGGGTGGTGGCGAAAAATGGCACTTTTCCACAGCAGAGCAGGCCTTAAAGCGCGGTCATAGCGCGCTGATCCTGGCAAACACAGACTCAGAGATGGGGAAAAAAGCAAAGCTGGAGCTGGCCGGTTCTGTAGTTGAAGAAATATCTACGACCAAAAGCAGCTACTGGAATCCACTTTATATTTTAAAGCTTGTTTCAATCTACAAAAAACATAATGTAGATACAGTTGTATTTAACTCCTTTGTAGATGTGAGAAATGGCGCAATTGCTGCTAAGCTCGCTGGTGTAAAGAGAATTGCAATTCGCTCAGGAATGCCCATAGCCCCTGCTGAAAAGCTTTGGTATCGTTTAAGCTTTGCTTGCCTCACTGACTTTATCTCTATCAGTGAAGAGATTGCTAATGTCTTCAAAATTGAAGCACCTCGCCTAATGAACAACCTTCCCATTACCTATATTTTTAATGGTGCCGACTTTGAATTTTATGGTGATATGTCGGGAACCCCTCTTTATCAACGACAAGGAAGCGAAGTTGTTTTAGGAAATCACTCTAGACTTTCTGAACAAAAGGGACTTACCTACCTCCTTCAAAGTTGTAAAAAACTTAAAGATCGAGGACTCAACTTTAAACTTCTGATTGCAGGTATTGGAGAAGAAGAAGAGAATCTTAAGGCACTTCAAAAAGAGCTTGGTCTTGAAGATCAAGTTACATTTTTGGGCTTCGTGAACAACATTAACGATTACATGGCATCGATTGATATTACTGCTTTCACATCTCTATGGGAGGGATCAACCAGAACCCTGGTCGAATCAATGGCATTTGGAAAGTCAGTTGTATGCTTTAACGCCTCAACAATGCCTGAGATGATCCGCGAGGATGAGAATGGTCTACTTGTTCCACTTAAAGATGTGGAGGCCTTTACGGAGGCCTTAGCGAAGCTTATTGAGGATGAGTCACTACGCCAAAGGTTTGAAAAAAGGGCGGTAGAAATCGCCCATGAAAAATTTGATTATAATAAGAACATTCAGAAATTTTTCAATCTACTCAATTAACTTAAAGTTCTTATACTCACCTATTCTGTGGCCGGTGCAGTTCTCTACAAAGTCAGCAAGAACTCGCCTTAGGTCTTTAACCTTGAAATCTAGTGGCAACTCGTGAATATTAATTTCATTACGGTGCTGCTCAATCCACTTGGACATTACCTCTGGATGCGTAGCTAAAAAACGCTTAATACCCCACATTCTTTTATACTCGAATTCCTGTTGCTTCTCAAAGTCCTTTCCATGGTAAAGCTTGTCCATCGCCTTTACCTTGCGTGCCATAACCTGTTCTTTTCTTGCCCAACCATAATGGTGAACAGTAGCATCAATCTGCTTACACTTTGGCTTGCTACCATCTTGAGTCTTAAACCCCTGAGCATCGAGGTGGCTGTGGATGCCACGACCATTTCGAATAAGACGTACTTCACGGCGATAAATTCGCTGAGTATATAAAATGGCATCTACATTTCCATAGAAGTGAAGGTACTTGAACACAAGGCCATCAAGTGTCTCATTCTTATCCATATCACGGACTCCCTGCTCAATAGCGGCGAAATCCTTTTCGTGGAGAGCTTCATCTCCCTGGATATACTGACAATACTTTCCCGAGCACTTCTCAAGAGCAATATTTGTTTGCTCAGAAAGAATAAGGCCCTTGCTAGTAACTTCAGGATCCCAGTGAGACTTGGTAAATATATATTTATCACCTTGAAGATTGTCGCGTAGGAAATCATAGGTTCCATCATCCTTCACAAGGTTAGGATCATCATAACCAACATTGATAACCACTTCATCGCAGAGAGGATCAATACTTTGAACACTTTCAAGAATGGGGTAACCGAGAGTCAGACCATTTTTAATAAAAGTAAAACCTGAAATTTGCTTTGCCATATTAGTACCTATTAAGATTTTTGACTTAAGTCATATAGTTTTGAGTACTCTCCACTCATTTCCATCAGCTCATCGTGGTGCCCCTCTTCAACAACTTCTCCGTCTTTCATAACATAGATGCGATCGTAGTCTTGAATAGTTGAGAGGCGATGAGCGATGGCAATAACTGTTTTATTTTGTGATAGCTCATCCAATGCTTGTTGCACTACTTTTTCAGATTCATTATCAAGTGCTGAAGTCGCTTCATCAAAAAGAAAAACGTCATTGTCTCTTAAAAATGCCCTTGCGATAGTAAGGCGCTGCTGTTGTCCACCTGAAAGCCTCGTACCTCGATCCCCAATCACAGTATCCAGCCCAAGAGGAAGTTTTGAAATAAATTCATCAGCATATGAAACTCGGAGTGCTTTCTCAATTTGCTCCTCACTGTAGTTTTCGCCACAAATAAGGTTTTCACGAATGGTATCGTGAAAGAGAAAAATATCCTGGCTAACGAGACCAAAAAGGCTGCGAAGACTTGAGAGCTGAATTGACTCAATGGGATTATCATCAACAATAATAGAGCCCGGGTTTACAGGATAAAGACCTAAAAGCAGATTAATCAAGGTTGACTTCCCTGAGCCGGAAAGACCCACCAGAGCGACCTTCTCCCCCTTATTCGCAACGATATTAAGGTTCTTAATTACATCTCCCTCTCCATACGAAAAAGTGAGGTTTTTTACTTCAAGTTTACTATTAAAATTGATCGGTCGCTTACTTCCAGAATCTTTTTCATTTTCAATATCAAGGAGGCCAAAGATTCTTTCACTTGCCGCACGAGCTTGATTAATTTTAACATTCGCCTGCGAAAACTTTCTAATTGGATCCATCACCAATGCCATAGCAGCAATAAAGCTCGTAAAGCCACCTGGTGTTAATGCACCACTTTTCACTCTAAAGTAGGCAAAAACAATTATCCCAGCAAGACCGAGAGCACTAACCCACTCAACTGCTGGGTGAGCAAGCTCCTCAACTTTAGTAGTCTTCATCTGGGCATTGAGATAGCGACTTTGAACATCACCAAAGCGATTTTCAACAAAACTCTGAAGGTTAAATGCCTTGGAAATCTTCTGTCCTAGGATGCCTTCGGTAGAACTGTGAGTAAGCTCTCCAATTTCCTTTTGAACTTCTCGTTGATTATTTCTGACTTTCTTTCCAGTCTTTTGGAAAATAATGACAAAAAGTGGAGCAATTGCAAAAAAGACAAGAGTCAGTTGCCAGTCCTGATAAACAGCAACTCCTAAAAGTGCAATAGCAGTTACAGGCTCACGCACAAGGTCAATAATTGCGCGAACTGAGTTAGAAAATAATGAGGCATCATTTGAGATTACAGAAATAAGATGTCCCTGCTTGCTCTGAGAGTAGTAAGTCATAGGAAGACGCTGTAGCTTACCAAAAAGCTTTCTCTGCATTAGGCAGGTTGAGTCATATACAACATAGCGAATCCAGTAAAAGTGAAAGAATCTCGCCGGAAGATTGATAGTGGCCGAAAGTAATATAATAACAGCGGGATAAGCAGCATCCCACAGAGTTGCATCTGGGCTCAATCCATTATCAAAAAGTGGCTTAACCATTGAAACCTGCCAAGCCTTGATGCCTGCGACGACAAGACCAAGTAGGAGAGAACCAACGATTCTTTTTTTATGCATCCCAACAAAAGGGAAAACTTTTTGGGCCATTAACCACATAAGAAGTAACTCCAGTAAATATTTGACTATTTAGCTAGTTTAATACAGTTTTCATCGATTGCCACTTGTTTTAGAGCGAAATTGAATTTACGAATGAAGGGAAAACCTAGTATTATTGAAGTGGTACTAACCATCATTTATTGAGCGCTATTATGAACAAAATCTCTGTGATTATTTTGACACAAAACAACGGTAATACCATTTCTCGAACACTTAAATCAGTGATGAGTTTTGACGAGATTGTGGTTATTGACGGAGGAAGTACTGACAATACATGTGCTTTGGCAGAATCCTATGGAGCTAAGCTAGTTACCAATAAATTTAAGGGATTCACAGAGCAACGCAACTTTTCTTTGACCCAAGTTACACATAAATGGTGCTTAGTAGTAGATAGCGATGAAGAGATTACTGATGAGTTGCGTAAAAGGCTATACCAAGTAATCAACAGCAAAAAAACTAAAAAGCTCTACCGAATAATGAGAACAGAATATCTTCTAGGAAGAGAAAATGATTATGGCTATAACAGAAGCTTCTATCAAGAGCGATTTTTTAATAAGGATCATGTAAAATACCTCGGAGACCTTCATGAGTACCCAGTCATAGATGGGGAAAAAGTAGGAATGAATCACCCAGAAACAGAAAATCTTCCTAAAAATCTTCGCATGCACCACAATCCAGAAAATTCTGTAGAGATGATCCTAAATAGACTTCCAAAATATGTTCTTTTAAAGGCAAAGGAAAAAATAAGTCAAAATAGAAAGACATCACTGATAGAAGTTCTAACAGTTTTCCCTGTTTCATTTATTAGAATATTCATGCGTAGATGGCGAGCGGGAAGAATTGCTATATTTGAAGCACTGATAAAATCTACTCATAGAATGCTCGTTAAGCTTTTAATATATGA
>JAGLCH010000387.1 GCA_023146355.1 Bacteriovoracaceae bacterium
ATCGAGAGTCTTCCACAGCTTTTGAAGTTAATGTATAAAGCAAAGTTTATTAAAGCAGCAGACCCAAAAGTATTTCTCGAACTCATCGGATAAAAAGTCTAGACGATCAAGAAGTGACCCATAACGATAATAACCCCAACAAAAACCAACTTTATCCATCGGGACATACCTAATTTTTTGAAGTTAAATTGAGCAAGTGCCATTCTAATTGCAACAGAGGCATAGCGGAAGAACTCAGTCATTGATTCAATTTTCATTAGCATTTTCAAAATGTACTTTGGTCTGAAATAAAAGCTTATATAAGCCTTTTTTGTTATGTCCATAATCTCTTGGTGAGTCAATTCGGTCCAAGGCCTAGGCAATACTGCTTCCTCTACTTTATCTTCCATATAGAGCTTCCAGTAGTCATGATCCAATATTTCACTCTTGTAGGTCTCATAGAGAGGCGTATGTGGCTTCATGATCGTCATACTGTACTGAGCATAATCTAGGCCAAGTGTTTTAGAAAACTCAATTGTCTTAATTGCCGTTTCTCTCGTTTCATTGGGATTACCAATCATAAAAAAACCGAGAATACTTATTCCATTTTCATTCGCGCATTTAATGACATCTCGAACTGGATTTATGGTTGCGCCTTTATGAATTCCTTTAAGGATCTCATCATCGCCAGATTCGATACCCACGAAAATTCGCCGGCACCCTCCGCGGCTTAATCGTTTTATAAAATGTTCATCAGGTGTAAGAAATTTTTTCTTTGAGGTTGTAAGTGAGTCAATACGTGACCGACATGACCAAATCATATCTAGCCCATCTTCTTCAATCAAATCGACTAGCTCTAAAATTCGTCTCTTGCTCTGCAACATTACGGGGTCAAACCAGTCCATCTCGCGAATACCGTAAAGCTCTGAACACTGCTTCATTTCATCAAATATAAGTTTTGCCGATCGAGCTTTAAAACTAGTGTCTTGCATGCAGCAGTAGCTGCAATTATAGGGACACCCATCAGACGAGAGCCCGATGGTAAAGTTTTCGCGCTGTGAAACATGAGAGTAATAAAGCTTATTATTGAAAATTGACCTATCCAGTATATCAAAATCCTTAAAGCAAACTTGTGGAACGTCATAGGTATGAAGTATTGAACCATCCTGCTTATAATAAAGTAAAGGGACGCTACTTAAGTCCCCGTCTTGCTCAAAGACATCAAGGAAGGACGAAAAAAAAGATTCCGCACCTCCTGAACATAGATAATCAAAACAGTCATGTCCAATTACTTCCAATGGGTATCGCTTTGCCTCATAGCCTCCAACGAGGGTTGGACAATAAAAATCTTCTCTAAGACGGCGGGCAAAATGTAGTAGGTCATGAAATGACTGAACGGCATGAGCTGCGTATCCTAACAAGTCGGGAGCATAATCTTTGAGTTCTCTCAGGAAATCATCGTACTTTTGTCCTGAAGCTGAGATATCAAATAGACGAACTTCCCATCCCGCTTTTTTAATTTCGCTGGCAACATACCCAAAGCTAATGTAGGGAAAACTACCAAAACCCTTATCAACTATTTCGATATTTTCGTTAAATAACTTGTGAGAAAAAGGGGGGTAAATAAGAGCAACTTTCTTCATTGATAAATGTATCCAAACGAGCTTAACTATTTCTTACGTCGACTATACCGAATAAATGGAACTATTCCAACTAGACTCGTCGCTATCAGCAGCACATAGTAGAGGTTAAAAAAATTTGCACCATTATTTATTTGATTCATACTCCCAACCCCTTGAAATACTGCATATTCCACTCCAACGCCAAATGACGAAAGAAATCCTCTTGCAATAAACGCAAGCGGCAAAAATGATAAATCTATAACCGAGCTAATCGAATCTTTCCCAATAAATGGAACAGCTAGAATGATGATGGCACTAACTTTTCCAAATTGAGAGATCATACTGACAACCCACAGCTTTAGCACAATGGGGTAGCGGGACAGGGCAATAAACTTTCTGAAAATTGGTTTACCCTCGAGGTATCGATACAATTTTACTGCCTGTAAGGCATTATTAAAATTGCTCGAATTCACGCATACGACCCCCAGGAGTGATATCATTAGTAAAATGAGTGAACCGAAATACAGGTAAACCTGGAGCTTGGACTGGAAAGGCCCACCAAAGTATAAAAGTGAAAATGTTGTCAATATTAAGTATAAAGACAGTAAAGAAATCACATCCATAACTAGCTCAAATAAGTAGAGCACAACTATCTCAGAGTATTTATATCTTGGAAAATGTTTGCGCGTATAGATGATTTGCGCTCCACTTCCTATAATTCGAGGGAAAGTAATTTTTAAAAATAAAGCGATCCAAACAATTGATACTGAGGACCTGTACGATAAACCCCGAGAACCATCTGCCCTGGTGATCAATTTCCAGTGTTGGGCGGAAAAAAGAAAACCTACGACTAAAAAAACCATCGCCAGTAATACAAAAAAAACATTACTGAATCCTGCAATAAAAAAACTCCAACTGAGTTCGCTACGCTCGACCAAGGACGTAAGAATAAGTAACGTTACAAGCAGCTTTACAACCATGAAAAAATACTTCCTAAGCTTCTCATTCTCCCATGACATTTAAAGTTGCTCCCTTATTTCAATAATATTCATCTATCGCAAGGTGTGTTCGAATGAATTCCCTCATGCCCCACAGACAATATTTAGACTTTAATTGACTCAACCCATTCAACCACATCTTTGGGAAATGTATCTGCAAACGATTTTCCACGACGCTGGTCATATTGTTGATAAAAACGCTTGAAGTCACGATGAAGAATAGTTACGTCATCAGGTGCTTCATTGTGTATTTTCTGATCTAGGTCAAGATAGCCTATAAGGCGATAAATCCCATCCAGCTCCATATCGGTGATATAAACCTTATCTTTGTTCTTCTCATACCATTCCCTAAGAGCATCCCTTCGCTCATGACGTAAATGCTTAGGCAGAGCAAGTGGCGACATAAATGCAGGAAATCTAAGGATATTTACAGTCCAAACTGGAAACCGTATTCCATACTTTCTTTTCCACTCAACCATTTGATCCAAAAAGTCAGTTAGCGTGTAAAGACAAAGGCCCGTAATAGTCATCATCATATTGAGAGAGTTAATATTGGCATTCTCCATCATTTTACAGCAGTTTTTTAAAAAGCTTTTATAATCAAGTCCATCGCGTAAATATTCAGCATGTGATCCTACAGCTTCACAGCTTGTAAAAATGTCAAATTCATTGATACATTTGCTCTTTTCAATCAGCCGATCCACTAGCTCATCAGAAACCCCAAGATTTGTATTAATGGCAAAATTCATATTATTCAAATTATGCTGCTCAAAGTAGTCCAGCATTCTCCAAACATCTCGAGATAAAAGAGGCTCCCCACCAGTGATGCGGAGCTCTTGTAAACTTACACTTAATTCTGGCCACCAATCCCAGAAAGCTTTAATGAATGGATTACCTTCATCGTTTTCGCTAAATAGTTGATAGTCAGATCCATCATGATTAAATTTCAGGTGATCTGAATGTTCAAGGTTTTCATACGGCCCATTTTTTATAATATCATTGGCCCAACGGAGACTGAATGATGAGTTGCAATAACTACATGCGAAGTTGCAATTGCTATTAAAGGCGATCTCAAGAGTCTTTAAATCAATATTATCAGTAGCATCAAGAATATTTGCGGCGATGTTTATATCTTCATCGCTATAGATTTCTGTTTTAAAAACTCGATCAGAGATGATCTCTTTATTTCCAATATCTTCCATTCTCCAACAATGATCACAACCCAATGGCCTTTTTCCTGCTCGCATCAAAACTCTTTCGGCCTTTTTTTGAGCAGTGTTATGAAGTGCGCTTGGATTCTCCTTTAGCTCACCCACATTTATAGAGTGTGCCAATGGCGAATGACAACTTGTTGTCATGCCACCGTTAAGCCAAATAGAAGCATTGTACCACTTTGCAGCACAAAAACTTCTTGAGATTGGGTCCATCACTCTTTTTCTATAATTTACATATGTTTCATTAGTCTTTTTTGCCATAGCTATCTTTCCATAAAGAATAGGTTGCACTCAGTTCTGAAAAAGTTCTTGAGAACTTGGTTCCTTTTCGCTTGTCATAAATTGGAATAAATTCAGTAAAATCTCTTCGCCCATGGACTACGAAATCTCCTTTTTTGTCTGTATTCTCAATTAAACGAATAATCCGTCTAAATTTTTCTATCTCATAATTATTAAACTTATTTCTGATCATCAACTCAAGTGAGTTTTTCGCAACGGTTACCATCTGATCAGAAGCAATCATAGGGTTTAAGAAGTGAGGAAAATGCAACATTGAAATGTCTGCAGTGACCACTTTATCTCCAAAACGATCTTTAAGAACAGTGATTTTTTCTATGAGCCTATCAAGTGAAGAAATGGCCAGAATGTTATAGGTAATCATAAAGACTAAAGGTGCTTTGACTTCCTCAAGGTAGCGTTCTGCGCGAGAATAAAACTCCTCACAGTCGAGTCCAAAACGAATATACTCCGCTTGGGGACCAAAGCTATCAATGCTGGCATAGAGAGTAAAACTCTTCACCTGCTTTTCTTCAACTAACTTTTTGGCAGCAAAAATAAACTTATCAAATGGAATCTGATTCACCGCAAGATTACTATTTAGACTCAGTTCAAGTAGGCCGTGATTTTCTTCTGACAATTTACGCAGTAACTTAAAAGTATTTCCCGAGAGCAAAGGCTCACCACCTGTCACCCTCAACACCTTTAAGTTTTTGATTAAATCTGGATACCATTTCCAAAACGCCTCAGTATAGATCTTTTGCTCATCAGCATTTGGTATTTTCCCCTTGCCAGCAAGTTGCTCCAAACTTTCTAAAAAACGATATCCACCAAACCTTTTATACTCCCACATAAGTGAACTGCTGATGTGGGGTCCACAGTAAATGCACCGCAAATTGCAAGTGCTATCAAAACTAACCTCAAGGTAACTTGGAGCAACAGATCTACCATCTCGAGATTGAGCAACGGCCTGTATCTGATCAAAGGCCCAAGGGTCGGATGATTTAATTAACCTATCGCTCACATTTAGAGGGCTGGCATCTTCCATTTTCCAGCAATAGTCGCACTCTGCTGGCCGTTCTCCTTTTATCATTTGAGAGCGAACCCTTTTCTTATAACTTGTATTATGGAGTGCCGCAGGATTTTCCTGAACCTCTTTTAGATCAACTTTATGAGTGTCTGGATGATGACAACTGTGATTGTGTCCATTTGATAGGTGCAAAGTGACCTGCAACCATTTGGCAGGGCAAAATGAAGGGGAGACCTCATCAAGTAAAACTTTAATTTGTTTGAACTTATCGTCCATCCTCGATCATCCTTGCCAGCCCATCCGTTCCATCAATAAGATCGGATATGTAATTATTATGACTAGTTCTGGAGAATATTTCAAAGACATTTTTGATTTTCTGAAGATGAGATAGTAGCCCTTCTTTTTCGATGAAGAACCTTTGTGTGTAGATTCCCCAAATCTCCCATTTTAGACCTTCGATAAAGAGATCAATATATTTAGCACTACCAATCAAGTATTTGATGTCAGTTTCAACCTGGTGATAAAGAGTCGCCGCACCTAACCAAATCTGAGGGTAGATCACCATCAATTCAACTCTATATTTTCCCGCTGAGTAGAATCGATTTATTTCAATATCTGATGAGAAATCGGCAAGATCTAATATTTCAAACCCTAGCTCTGGCATTAATTTTGAGATTGAAAGCTTAACACTTTCCCTTGATGGTGGCCCCTGCCAATTAACTCCAACCTGCGAGAAGTAATAATCCCATTTTCTTATTGATTCCTTTGCATATTTATCTAATTGTTGCCGGTTAGCACTATAAGCACGGCAAAGATAACAAAGCTTTTCGCTAGAAGTTCCAACACCCATTTTCAAATTAAGTTTATTAATTAGGACAGGATCTTTCTGTAAAAGATACGGGTTGATAAATTTCAACATTTTAGCGACAGAACTTATATCTAAAACATTGATTTCGCCCATAATTGGAATCAACTTTTTTACTCTTTTTTCCGTAGCTTTAAAGTTTTTCCAATTTGTACTTGGCCTAACCCAAAGATTGAGGTCGATGTCGCTGGTTCCAAAGTTGATGGTTTTGGTTGCCAAGCTATTACGCAGGGAAAGAGTAAAATTTTTATTTCGGAATAAGAACTGTATTATTTTGAAAAGCAGATAGTAAATAATCACACTGACAAACTGGGGCAATATTGAGCCTACTGCAATTGCAGTCTTTTGCAACATGCTCACAATTTACTTCCTCAACTTCTTTTTTTCTTCTTTGACTAAACGATTCAAGTAGCGAGCAAAGCGGTCTAATCTCTTTTCATAGCGAAGCTTCACAGCAATATCAATCCACGTTTTTGCTTTAGAGTATTCACCCCGGTTATAATGCTCCATTCCCAATTGGCGGTAGGCCTCTTGATTTGTAGAAGAGAATATCCTTTGCAGTTGCTCCTTAATAACTCCAACCTCATGGGCACGCGGTGGATTTTTTCCCGTGTAGTGTTCAGCGCGAGGTATGTAATCTCTGGCCAAAAGGTACTGCCTTGAATCAAAGTAATAGCGCAAAATTGCAGTGTCGATTTCGCCCGTAGTGTCGCTAACAATTGACTTAAAGTCTTCAATCATTTTATGAGCTTTGGCCATCTCGCCTGTATGCCCATAGACCTGAATTAATCTAGCATAGGACTCGTTATAAAATTGTCCTGCACCGTTTTCATATGCTGCTTCAAAAAAATCTTGAGCATTTTTATAATCTTTATTTTCAAAAGCTATTGACCCAAGTGACATATTGAGAGCATAACTATTGCTATGTAATGCGTGGCCATGTTTTAAAAGTTCATAGCTACTCTTCCACTTATAACCCTCGTGAATACCACGGGCCCCAAGTATAAAAAGTAGAACTATTGTCAATATCTTTGTCAGAACTCTGTGCTTCTCAAGGCACAAATAAATGAGTGATACCAACACTAAACAAAGCCCCATCAGTGGAAAATATAGATATCTATTTGCCACGGTGGAGATGTTTTGAAAGATAAATGATATAAGGCCAGAGTTAACTAAATAGAGAGTCAGAAAAGTAAAAATACCACAAAGCACTAGGTGTTTTTTTTTGTGCAATAAGTACAATATTAGAAACGATAGTATTAAATAGAACGCAACAATCGACCAACCAATTCCTATAAGATCCCCCTTAATCACTGCCAAAATGTTTATAGGGCTGAGCTGGTAGTCAAAACTGTAGTTTATGGGTATAAAAATTTTTAGGACGGAAAACCTCAATGCCTCCAATATAAGGATTGCTTTGTCCTGAAGGGCAAGCTTTATAACACCACTTGATTGAGCAGGGTTTAGCATATGTATCAAACCAACAATTTGAACTGATACAATATAGCCAAAATTGTAGAGTGCTAGTTGTAGGCCCTTAATTTTGAAGAGAAAAAAATCACCCGCGAAATACAAGATAGGAATAGTTACGATACTTGGTTTACACAAAAGTCCTGAGATATATGCAATAAAGCTGATCGTAATAAATATATTCCTTGTTTTTTTGCCTATACCAGTCTCCCTGGATAGAAGGTAGGATAGTATTGATATAAGCCCAAAAAATGTAGCAAGCGTCCCCTTAAAAGCAGAAATCCAGATGATACTTTCGGCCTGAATAGGATGGACCAGGAAAAGGATGCAGGCAGAAGCTAAAGCAAATGTAATATCTTTTCTATTTTCAATCCATAGTGGATTAACTTTTTTTACAAGTAGTCTCGCAACAACAAAAAGGCCAAAGGTATTCAGGATATGAAACACGATATTGGCAAGCCTAAAAGGGAAGGCGCTTTCAGTGCCAAATAGTCTAACAACAACCTGCCAAAAGTTATAAACGATTGGAGTACGGCTATACTGCCATGTCTCAAAAAATCTTGATAAACTAATATCTTGAAGCAGATGACTTTTTATAACATACGCAAGGTCATCAAACACAAAGAAGTCATAGAAAAATGAGTGGCCAAAGACCATGAACCCAATTCCTGCGAAAAGCATAAGTATATTCATATCCCCGGAAACTAGGATTTTACTGATAAGACATTTGTGTATATGAGAATATAACTGGTTAAGCTTATTCATGATTTCCTTAACAATAAAAACAGGGGAGATCTCCCTGTTTAAATACATATCTTTTTATCGCCACAACGCTTCTCTTTCATAGTTCATTTTACTTTTACAACATAAAATTTCAACCTTACGATTTGATGAGTCGCCGAGAGGACTAGTGTCAGCAAAAATTCTTAATCCTCGAACCACTGCCTGCCCAGAACAAAAGGCAATGGGCAGGCCATGATCGCTATGCTCATAGGAGGTCTCTACCTTGCAATTACTACTGTTATATAAAGCAAAAATGGTGTATGGAAGAGTACTCATACATTGTGCGCCAATACAAAGTTGGTTACATGTTCCTGAAGTTTGACAAGTTGTATCTGGGCTAATAGGCCAAGTATTTCTACAGTCATTTCCAATGCAAACACTACTACAAGTTCCAGCAGTGTTGCAGTTTGTATCTGGAGTATCAAAGGTACATAAGCCGTTTGTACCTTTCGTAACAGACCTAGTACTTGCAACTCCGGCCTTATTTCTAATTGTAATTCTACCACATGAATAAGCAGCAACTGCATTCATGGGCTGATTGGTAGTATAGGCCGCCATTTTACTTAGTAAGTCAGCAACAACATTGCTGCCTGAGCCTGCCATATTCGCAGCAAGTCCCTCTGTAATGTAAGTATCAACCCAACCTGCATTTACCATTTTTAGTCTGTCAGCTGCAGCAAGTGGAAAATATGACGATGGTACAGTATCAATTTGTCCATATCCACGCGCAACATGAAAAGCAGGTACAGTAGTAGAACTCACGCCAGCAGCTTCAATTGAGCCCCCCGATGGCCTAACCCATAGGCTCGGATATTGCATTGGAGAGGTTGCTCCCGATATAAGCACCCCCCCACTTGACGTACTATAAATATCTCGGTTGACCTTTAAATCACCACCAACAGTTACACTTCCTGTCACCGTTTCATCGCCACCAATAGTTGAGTCTGCAGCAACAATAATACTTTTTTGAAAGGTCATGTCATCAGCATTAATCTGCATACTGTTTGTGTAAGTTGGGTTTGGTTGATTCAACTGACCAACTGGCATCAAACCAATACGAGCAGCAGCGCCAGCAAAGCCTAGCTTATTAGTATCAAGTTGAGTTGACGAGTCGACAATAAGGGCCCCGGCATTGAGTATAATATTTCCCTCAGTATCAATGGCATTCCCCGTCGCTCCCCCATCACTAATTTTAATAGATTCACAAATTGTTCCATTCCACGTGCCCTGTAGTGCCGTCTTACAAAACTGCTCCTGATAGTCAGAGAGGTCTGCATTACATTTAGTAATCAATCCACCTATTATATCCACTTGAATCTTTATCTGTTTGCGCACAGTTCGCCCACCAAAAACTCTCTTCTGGGCGCTAGCAAGAGCTGCTCCAGACAGTCCAGGATTCATCCGGCTAAATGTAACATCGAGGGTAATCTCACCTCTCCCTGCAACTATTGGAGTAGGCCCAGGATTGCTCGAAATAGCAATTTTCGTGATATATGCAGATCCGTCTGTCCCAAGACCAATTGTTGAGTTTGCTGCTGTAGCAGTGCCGTATACGCCATATGTCTGAATTGCTGATGGCGCCGAGGGATTATTAGGATAAATATAATCACTAGGAAAAGTATACTTAACAATACCTGGCCCCTTAGGAAGAATATTTGCAGCATATGATCTACCGCCAAATATTTCAGTGCAGTTACCTTCATTTCGAAGAATATTCTGCATACTAATAAAAGTCTCATTGATGGTCATATCAGTAGTGACCTTTTTCTGTGTTTGAGTTGCCTGCGTCATAATACGCATTAGGGCAACACTTATGACGCCGACAATTCCGGCAGCAACCATAAGTTCTGCTAGAGAAAACCCCGATTCATTATTGCGGAAACACTTTTTTACCAGCTCTATCACTTTCATAAGTAGACCTCTATCCAAAATAGGAACACTTCATATTCTCAGTACTTGGATGATACATTGAATTTAGGTATTTACTAAGAGGAAATCTCGTCCTCATATAAAGACTCGGCTAAGTGTCGGAAACTACACAAATTTATACTGCCAACTCATTCTTTATAATTATTGTTGTTTTTAGTGCTTTTGGAAAAAGTGCCAGAAGAATCTTGCTGTATCAAAATGATATTAATAAAAAATGCCTGTTGTTAACACTCATCCTTTTCTATCTTTTTCTGAAACTTACCTATGCATTCTTCACAGATATATACTCCTTTTGGTGCTGCCAAT